>RDYY01000233.1 GCA_004293505.1 Sphingobacteriia bacterium
AATCCTATATTAAGGAATCATTAATTCAAGGGCGAATCGGGTGAAACCGAAGCAAGCGCCTATTTTTGCCAAAACCTGCCTACATGGGAATCAACACTTTCGGAAAAATCTTTATGCCGAAGAACAAAATCTTCTATGAACTCTTTGAAGATGTAGCTTCTAAAGTTCATGAAATGGGCATTAAGCTCAAAGAAATGGTCAATGAACCTGATTTTGACAAACGTTCGTCCATCTCCTCTCAAATAGAAGATTTGGAACACAAAAACGACGACAATACCCATAAGATATTTACCGAATTGGGGCGCAATTTCATCACGCCTTTTGACCGAGAAGACATCCACTATTTAGCCAGTTCTTTGGATGATATTGCTGATTATATCTACGCTTCGGCCAAAAAAATCAGTTTTTACAATGTCAACCCAAATGATACAGGTATTCAGAAAATGGCCGATCTGGTATTACAAGGCACCATAGAAATCAAGAAAGCGGTTTTTGGTCTGCGCGACATGAAAAACCTGCGCGAAATGACCGAGGCCATGGTAAAAGTCAACAGCATCGAAAACCAAGCTGATGATATTTTTGACATGAGCATTGAAAGACTTTTCCAAATGGAAAACGACTTCAAAGAAGTGATCAAGAAAAGAGAGATCTACCAAGTCATGGAAAGCGCTACCGACAAATGCGAAGATGCTGCCAATGTAATCGAGTCCATCATCATCAAATACGCCTGATCCAACCCCTCAACCCATGTTTACACTCCTCGTGTTGATCATTGTGCTGGCGTTTGTATTTGATTACATCAATGGCTTTCACGATGCGGCCAATTCCATTGCCACCATTGTTTCTACCAAGGTTCTGACCCCCTTTCAAGCGGTACTCTGGGCAGCCGTTTTTAATTTTGCAGCATTCTTTATTTCCAAATATGTTTTCAAAGAATTTGGGATTGCCAATACCGTGGCCAAATGGGTGCACGCAGAATTCATCACATTAGAGGTCTTGTTGGCTGGCATCATTGCCGCCATCATTTGGAACCTAACCACTTGGTGGTTTGGCATTCCTTCTAGTTCTTCCCACACCTTAATGGGTGGATTTGTGGGTGCAGCCGTGGTACACGCAGGTGGCTTGAGTGCCAATGGGACAGATGTAGTCAATTATGCCAAAGTAGTGCCCACTTTTCTCTTTATTTTCTTTGCGCCTTTGATTGGGATGTTCATTGCTTTTTTCATCACCATCTTGATTGTTCACCTCTGCAAAAGGTCCAATCCCTACAAAGCCGAAACTTGGTTCAAAAGATTACAATTGGTTTCATCGGCTGCTTTCAGCATTGGACATGGCGGCAACGATGCCCAAAAAGTCATGGGCATCATTGGTGCGGCCATGATCATTTATGTCTCCAATACCAAAGGTGTTACTTTGACTTTCAATGAATTTGCCCAACAATATGCTTGGGTGCCTTTCACCAGTTTTTTGTGCATTGGTTTGGGTACTCTTAGCGGTGGCTGGAAAATTGTCAAAACCATGGGCACCAAGATCACCAAAGTGACCCCCTTAGAGGGCGTAGCCGCAGAAACAGCAGGCGCCATTACCTTGTTTTTGACCGAGCACTTTAAAATTCCCGTGTCTACCACCCATACCATCACAGGGTCCATCATTGGGGTGGGTGCCACCAAACGTTTGTCTGCCGTGCGTTGGGGCGTTACCGTAAACCTGCTTTGGGCTTGGATCATCACCATACCCATTTCTGCGGTCATTGCGGGGATAGTTTATTACATCATACACGCCATCGTTTAAGACCACATGGTCAATTGCTGGTCAGCACTTATCTTGCAGGACAAATTTGTTAGATGGCAAAGATTTTGGTTACCGGCGGTACAGGATTCATTGGTTCCCACACAGTAGTTGACTTGATGGAAAATGGCCATGAAGTCATTTCCATTGACAATTTTTCTCGCTCTGGCAAAATCGCTTTGGCAGGCATAGAAAAAATCACCGGCAAGAAATTACAGAACTATGCTGTTGACCTCAAAAATTTTGACGAAACCCAAGCCGTCTTTCAGGAACACCCTGACATAGATGGCATCATTCATTTTGCCGCTTACAAAGCGGTAGGAGAATCAGTAGCCGAACCCGTGCGAACCCGTGATGTATTACGAGAACAATCTTTTTGGTTTGGTTAACCTGATGAAATGTGTGCAAGAATTTGGCATCCCCAACCTGGTCTTTTCTTCTTCCTGTACGGTTTATGGCAACCCAGACCAAATACCTGTGACGGAGAATTCTGCCATAAAAAAAGCGGAATCACCTTATGGCGCCACCAAACAAATGGGGGAGACCATGCTGGAAGATTTTTCCAAAGCCACCGCCACCAATACCATTTTGCTGCGCTATTTTAATCCCGTTGGGGCCCACCCCTCCAATGCCATTGGAGAACTGCCCCTGGGCCGCCCCCAGAACCTGGTGCCCGCCATCACCCAAACTGCCATTGGCAAATTGCCCCAAATGATGGTGCATGGCAATGATTATCCCACCCGTGACGGCAGTTGCATCCGGGATTATATCCATGTAGTTGACATTGCCCATGCCCATACCTTGGCCTTGGAATATTTAATGGCTGGCAAAAACAAAACCACTTGTGATGTTTTCAATTTGGGAACAGGCAATGGGGTATCCGTTTTGGAAGCCATCCAAAGTTTTGAAGAAGTGAGTGGGGTAAAATTAAACTATGCCATTGGGCCCAGAAGAGCCGGTGATGTCGTGGCCATTTATGCCAACAACAATGCCGCAGTAGAAGAATTGGGATGGAATATCCAATACAATTTAGCAGACATGATGCGCACAGCTTGGGCTTGGGAACAATCCTTGTCCAAAAGCTAGTCCTATTGGTTGAGCATTTTTTCAGCATTCTCGGCCACTTGTAAGGCTTCGATGAATTCTTCAATCTCGCCATTGATGACAGCATCCAAATTGTATACGGTCAAGCCAATGCGGTGATCGGTTACCCGGCCTTGGGGCCAGTTATAGGTGCGGATCTTGGCACTGCGGTCGCCCGTGCTCACCAAGGTTTTGCGCTGGCGGGAAATTTCTTCTTCTTGTTTGCGTACTTGTTCTTCGTACAGTTTGGTGCGCAACATGACCATGGCTTTTTCGCGGTTGGCCAATTGGGACCTTTCGGTTTGGCACACCACTACCACCCCTGTGGGTACGTGGGTCAAGAATACTTTGGTCTCTACTTTGTTCACGTTCTGGCCACCTGCACCACCACTGCGGGCGGTCTCCATTTTCACGTCGCTTTCTTTTAATTCAAAATCCAATTCTTCGGCTTCGGGCATCACCGCCACGGTAGCGGCTGATGTGTGCACCCGCCCTTGGGTTTCTGTGTTGGGAACGCGCTGGACACGGTGCACCCCACTCTCAAATTTCAAAGTACCATACACGTCTTCGCCGGTTACTTCTACCACCACTTCTTTAAAGCCACCCACGGTGCCTTCACTTTCTGAAACAATGGCCGTCTTCCAACCTTTTTTGGCACAATAGCGCAAATACATGCCCAACAAATCGCCCGCAAACAAACTGGCTTCATCCCCACCCGTACCTGCCCTGATTTCCAAGATGGCATTTTTGTCGTCTTGGGGGTCTTTGGGAATCAACAGCTTGGTCAGTAGCTTTTCCAATTCTTCTTTTTGGGTTTCCAAATCGGGCAGTTCCATTTTGGCCAATTCCTTCAT
>RDYY01000464.1 GCA_004293505.1 Sphingobacteriia bacterium
TTGTATGCACACCATTGATGGCAACGTTGACATAGGAGAAGGGTTTCCCCTTGATTTTTTGTTGCTGCCTTATGTCAGCAGTGTCAACATTGCTTGTGGGGCCCATGCGGGTAATGCAGCATTGATGCGCACCTTGGTCAAGGCTTGTGCTGAAAAAAACCTGGCCATCGGCGCCCACCCTGGTTATGCTGATCCAGTTCATTTTGGCCGAAGAGAAATGCACTTGTCTCCTACTGCATGCAAAGCTTTGGTAAAAGAACAAGTGCAATTATTGAAAGAGATTTGTGCAGCAGAAGGGGCAGTATTGCACCATGTAAAACCACATGGGGCTTTGTACAACCAATCGGCCAAAGACCCAGCCCTGTCGGAAGCCATTGCCAGCGTTGTTTTGGAAATAGATCCGCAACTATTTTTATATGGATTAAGCGGCAGTCTTTCCTTGTCGGTAGCGGAACAAATGGGCGTAAAAACAGTGGCAGAAGTTTTTGCCGACAGGACCTACCAAAACGACGGATCCCTGACACCCCGTTCTTTGCCTGGCGCCTTGATAGAGGAAGTAGAATTGGCCCTGGCCCAGGCTTTGCGCATGGCCAAAGAAGGACAGGTGACTGCATTGACAGCATGCCCTTGATTTTGCCAGAGCCCTTTACCACGCTTTGCCCGCAGCAGGCGTTCAAATTCAAGCGCCTGCATGAAAAAAAATACCTTTTCCAGAACAGCATTAACAGGTGCGGCTTTCCTGATGGCCACATCGGCCATTGGTCCGGGGTTTCTGACCCAAACAACGGTCTTTACCCAATCCTTGCAAGCCAGTTTTGGGTTTGTGATTTTGGTTTCTATTGTATTGGACTTGGGCGCCCAGTTGAACATTTGGCGCATCATTGCTTTGCACGAAAAAAAAGTGCCTGAGATTGCCAATGGCGTTCTCCCTGGTGCTGGAACAGCTTTGGCCATCTTGGTGGCTTTGGGTGGTTTGGCTTTTAACATTGGCAACATGGGGGGATGTGGTTTGGG
>RDYY01000234.1 GCA_004293505.1 Sphingobacteriia bacterium
TTGTCCAAATAATCGCTGAACGTGGGCTTGGTCACAATCAGGTTCTGGGTACCCAGTTGAAAACCGGCCAAAAAATTAAAGGTAAAAGGACCCAAGAGAAAATAGCCAAAAGCCGCACCGGTAAAGAAGAAAAATGAAACCCAAAAAATGATGAAGCGGGTATTTTTTAATTCCTTGTCTTTCAAAGCAGGTTTAACAAAACGCCAAAACTCCCAAAAAATAAAGGGGAAAGCACAGATGATGCCGCCCACCAAAGCCATGCTGATGCTGCTCAAGAACTGGCCACCAAAAGTGGTGCTCTGCATGCTCACATCCACTGGGGGCATGCAAAGGGCTTCGCCAATGTGCAACCAGTGGCTAAAATCGCACAAGAGCCGGTAACTGATAAAATCTTTGTTGATGGGCCCTGTAATGATGTGGTCAAAGACCCAGTCCCGGTAAATGAAAATGGCAACAGCCATCACAGCAATGGCAATGGCCGAGCGTATGATGTGCACCCTCAGCTCTTCCAGGTGATCAATGAAAGTCATTTCGTCTGCAGGCGTACCTGCCCTTTTCCATAATGCCATAGCTATTGTAACACCTTCATTTTCACCATTTCAATGCGCTTGTCTGAAACAGAAAGGATGTCGAACTTGTAATTGTTGATGATGATGGTCTCTTTTTGTTTGGGGATGGCTTCGTGCTCGGTAATGATGTAGCCACTCAGGGTTTCAGAATCGGTCACGGGAAATTCCAAGTTGAACTTTTCATTCAAATAGTCCAGTTCTAATCGGCCACTTAAAATGAATTCATCTTCGGCCAATTGTTTCTCTACAAATTCTTCTACATCGTATTCGTCGTGGATCTCTCCAAAAATTTCTTCCAGCAAATCCTCCATGGTTACAATGCCACTGGTACCCCCAAACTCATCCACTACCCAGGCAATGCTCTTGCGCTCTTTGGTGAATTTGTTGATCAAGTCGGCTGCGCTCATGCTTTCGGGCACAGCAATGATGGGGTGCAGCATCTCACTAACAGAACTGGGTTTGTTGAACAAATCCAATTGGTGCACATAGCCCACAATGTTGTCGATGCTGTTGTCGTAGACCAAAATTTTAGACAAATGGGTTTGGATAAAAAGCTCGCGCACTTCTGCTAAACTGTCGTTGACATCAATGGCCACAATTTCGGTACGGGGCACCAAGCACTGGCGAATTTTTACCGCTGGGAGGCTGAGGGCATTCTCAAACAATTCAGTATTGAGTTCTTGGCTTTCTTCGTCCATTTCTTTGGTCTGCTGGAAAAAATGTTCCAAGTCTACTTTGCTGAATGCCTCGGTCTTGGTGTTGACCCGCACGTTGAAAATGTATTTCAAGATCCACTGCGAAACTTCAACCATGACGCGGGTGAGGGGTTGGAACAGCCCATGAAAAAAATCGGCCAGGGGGGCAAAGAAAACCAAGAGCCTGTCGTTTTTGGCGCGAAAAATGGCTTTGGGCAAAAACTCTCCCAAGACCAAGACCACCAAGGTAGAGAGCAGGGTGTCAAAAGCCAATTTCAAAAAATCATTTTCAATGTGGAGGGGATTCCACAAGCCTTTTTTCAGGAGTTCACCAAAGAGCAAACCATAGATCACCAAAAAAATGTTCAAGCCAATCAAGCAACTGCCAATGAAGCGGGCAGGGTGTTCCATGAAGCGGGCCAAAATGGCCCCACTTCTTTTGCCTTGTTTTTTCTTCAGTTCAATGCTCAGTCGATTGGCCGATACAAAGGCAATTTCATAACCGGCAAAAAAACCGATGAACAAGAGGGTGCCCAAAAGGCTTAAAATGGTCGAAAGGCTTACCATGGCTCAAAGTTAAAGGAACTGGGCCAAAAAAAGTGCCCCGTAAAAACGGGGCACGCTCCGAATAACAACATGCTTTCGGCTGTGTGAAAGCCTTTGGTTCGGTTCACTTAAAACACCTTGTCCTTTTGCGGTAATTATTTGAAGTCAACGGTACAATTCTGGCAATTCATGTCAATTTTTAAACCCTTGCCATCGCCGCCTTTGGCAGAGAAACGGGTGTCATTGCCCTCGTCTACCGATGCGCGGGCCACCGCGCGGTTGGCCATGCGAATGGTTTCGGCCACTACCGGCCACTACATCTTCTCCATTTTTGGTGCTGGTGGTGGTTTTGGGTTCTTCTTTCAAGGGCATTTTTTCAAAACTGCCATAAACAGAACTGTAAGGGCCAATATAGTTGATGCTGTAGTTTTTCACCTCCC
>RDYY01000235.1 GCA_004293505.1 Sphingobacteriia bacterium
GTTGATACAGCCATTGGAAACAAAGCTAAAACTGGCCGAAGGTGGGGCGTTCACTACCACATTATCGGTGATTTCTTGTTCATTGGTGTTGCTGCAACCGTCTGTTTGAATGGTAGTGGCTGTGGTGGTTATCTTGATGGGGTAAGTGCCTGGTGTGTTGAAAGCATACGTTTGGGGTATGCGGTACACATAATATGTCTTGCCATTCAAATCATAAGTAGAATCGTAACCATTGCCAGTTGTTGGAACAATATAGGTAAATGGTGAAGTTCCTTGTGACAGTCCAGTTGCCCCCAAGAAATCAACTTTTATTTGAACCGGTTTATAAGACAAAGACAAATTGACCTTAAAAGGGGTATTGCTACAAGTAGCTGAATAACTGACGTTGGATCCCGAAAAATCATTTGAGATGGTTATAGGAGGATTAAGGTCAATCACATTGGTACCAGCAGAATAACCATAGGATTCAGCACTGCCAAAACCATAACAGATGGCATTGAATCCACTGTCACTGGTTAATCTGATGCTAGATGAACTGGCTGCAGAAACGGTAAAGCGTTCTTGTAGGTAAGAAAAACCAGTTGTGCCGATGGGTACAAAAGCATTGGTGGGTGCCACTCCATTGATCTTGAAAGAACTGATGGCCGTACCTGTATTTTTGATGAAGATATTGATGTTTTGATCCGTAATGGCTTGCTTGGGAGACAAAAAAACCGTGATGTCACTGATGCTTTGTTCTACCGGGTTTAAAAAAATCATATCAGGATCACCCACTCCTAAGTCGCAGGATTGCGTCAAACTGAATTGTGCAATAGAAATGGGCTTGTCAGCTTCAACAAGGAATGGGGGCTTGCTGCCAATGGGAATGGCTTGATCGGTAAAAATTGTTAATGGCACCCCTTTGTTTAAAATGGTTGGGTTGGCCCCATTGGTTAATATAGTGGTATTGTCTTCACTGGCAATGATGCGGTAATTCATCCGGTTCTTGCCGCGAAAAGGCACCAAACCAAATTTCTTTCCCCAAGAATTAATGGGATAACACTGTTGATATAATGGATCAATAGAAGATCCTGTGCAACCTGTTCCTGTTAAAGTAGTAGAAATGGCCAGAGAAGAGCTACCAGAAAATACGGCAATTTTTTTGCAAGGATTGCCACCACTCGCGATGGATTCTATAAAGGAACCTGAAATGTCAAATGAATCTTGGTATTGGTAAACATCTCCAGCCTTGGGTAAATCCACCGTAATGGGTGTAGGCAAGGCATTGCCATTGCGCTTGATGCTGACCCTGATGCTGGTATTGTCTTCAGTTGCAATAACACTGAACTGGGATCTTGCCAACTCTCCGCTTTGTAAAGCATTAGTTGTTTGGTTCCAAGACATGGTATAATAGGTCCTACCCAAAACGGGAGTAGGTAAAATCAAACTGGCCGCTGAACGGGCTCCTGCAAACATGTGCGCATAAGCCACCACGGCTGGCTGGCCGGCATCAACGCTAACCTTGATTCCCTTGTTTGAAACAATTTTATTCTGGTTGGCCAAGGGATAGTAATTGGCCGACTCACTGCCATTGATATAAGACGCCGCTCGGTTCAAGACCACTTCAGTGGTTTGGTTGGCAACCACTGTAAAGGTTTGAACAAACCCATTATAGGTAATGACACCGCTAGAATTTTTGTCTGATGTAAGGTAGACAGAGAGGTTGGCAAAACTGTTGTTCGATGCTTGGTGTGGCGGGAATACCAACCAAAACTCCTTCCCCTTATTGGAGAAATCCTGGGCACGCAATATCCCAGTGAAAAAAAAGCAGCAAATCCAAGCAATCAACACATGTTTCATCATCCAATCAGGGGCTGTCTTTTAAGGAGGGCTAATGTACTGCTTTCAAGGGAGTTATCCCGTTGAAAGAGCCTTAAAACGGTCAGTGGGCTGCTTGGGTCGGCGAGAGAAATTGACCCGCCTGGGGACCCAAGGCCGAAAGCAAATCCAAAATGCACATGCCAGGTTGAAACCCCATGCGGTCTGCAAAAACCTGGGGGTAAGACGGCTGGTTCGGGTTCTCCCCGCCACCTTGGGCCTTATCGGCCCCTGCCACCCCGTCAGTCTGGACTTGGCC
>RDYY01000143.1 GCA_004293505.1 Sphingobacteriia bacterium
TCAAAATGCTTTCGGGGTGAAATTGCAAGCCTTGCAGGTCATAGGTTTTGTGCTGCAAACCCATGACCCAGCCTGCTTCATCCCTGGCCGTGACTTCCAACGCAGGTGGCCAGTTTTTTTCGCCCACTACCCAAGAATGGTAACGACCTACTTCCAAAGGCCATTCCAATCCCTTTTGCCAAACCGGCGGATGCGACAAATTTTCCTTGGCCGGGAAAATGGGTGTTGCCACCCCATGAAATACAGATGTCAAATTGACCAACTCGGCCCCAAAAGCCTGTCCAATGGCTTGGTGCCCCAAGCAAACACCCAGGATGGATTTTTGCGCCGCATAGGCTTCAATCAAAGGCAAGAGCAAACCTGCTTCGGCAGGAATACCTGGTCCTGGAGACAAAATGATTTTGTCAAATTCAGCTGCTTTTTCCAACGGCAATTCATCGTTGCGAAAAACAGTGACCGATCCAGGCATGATCCATTCCACCAAATGGACCAGGTTATAGGTAAAAGAGTCGTAGTTGTCAAAGACCAAGATTTTCATGCTGTTGGTTTGGGGTTCAGTTGGGTGGCTTTTTGCAAGGCTTTGTGCAAAGCACCCAATTTGTTGTTCACTTCTTCCATTTCGGACAAGGGCTGGCTCAAAGCCACCACTCCAGCCCCAGCTTGGGAATACAAGACATTGCCCCTGCTCAAGAAACTGCGAATCATGATGGCTTGGTTACAAGAGCCATCAAATCCCACAAATCCCAAGGCCCCGCCATAAAAACCGCGTGCATGGGGTTCCAAATCGGCAATGATTTCCATGGCCCTCACTTTGGGGGCCCCACTCAAAGTTCCCGCAGGAAAAGTTTTGGCCAAAACAGCAAAAGGATTGGTACCTGCTTTTACTTTGCCTTGCACTTCACTCACCAAATGTATCACGTGTGAATAGTAGTGCACTTGTTTGTAGGCTACCACTTCTACTTCGTCGCAAATGCGGCTCAAATCATTGCGGGCCAAATCAACCAACATCACGTGCTCGGCATTCTCTTTGGCATTGGCCAACAAAGCACTGGCCGCTGCTTGGTCCTTGGCATCGTCCCCTGTTCTTTGAAAAGTGCCCGCGATGGGATGTACCACGGCTTTGCCCTGGGAAACCACCAGTTGCGCTTCTGGCGAGGAGCCCATGATCTTGTAATCACCGTAGTCAAAAAAGAACAAATAAGGCGAGGGATTGATGTGGCGCAGGGCACGGTACACATTGAATTCATCACCACTAAACCCTTGTTCAAACCGACGGCTCAAGACCACTTGAAAAACGTCTCCGCGTTGACAATGCTGGATACCCTTTTGTACCATGGCTTGGTAAGCTTGGTCTTGCAAAGCAGACGCTTGTTGGCCCTTGAGTTGAAAAGGGAAGACAGGAACGTCTTTGCTGCGGATCAGGGTCTCCAACAAAGTCCACTCCGAGGCCAGGCCGGCCAAATGGTTTTCGCAAACAATGATTTCATCTTTGAAATGGTTAAAGGCAATCACGTATTGATAAAGGCGGTAGCGGACCAAAGGAATGTCAGCAGCAGGCTGGGCAGCTGATTTTTGTTTGTCCATCAAGGGAATGGCATCAAAGGAAGTATAGCCATACAATCCCAAGGAAAATCCCGTTTCTGGGAGAGTTGTTGTTGGGGTTTCATAAGCCTGCATGTAGTCCCACAAAACATCCGATAAAAGGCGGTCTTTGGGCCAAGCCAATTTTTCAGGGGCTTCTCCGGGAAATTTTTGTTCCAACTGACCATCGGCCTGCACTTCTATGCCACCAATGGCATTGACACAAATAAAAGAATAACTGTTGCTGGCAGCTTGGTGATCGGTACTCTCCAACAACAGGGTGTCCCGGAACCTGTCGCGCAAACGCAAATAGATGCCCACTGGCGTGTACAAGTCACCCATGAGGCGATGAACGGTAGTTGTAATGTTTTTCTTTTTCATGAGACACAATAAAAAAACCCCGACCAGGTCAGGGTTTGTATGATTTGGGCCAAATAGGACAAATGGTTACAATCCCCCGAAGGAGTCTGTATGCCACCACCAAATTTGGTTGATTGATTTCATGTTGCAAATATGGCCCAGGACCTTGAAAGTGCAAAATTTTTTCTGGCCACCACTTTTGGGGATAAGCCACTGAAAACTTTAACGGATTAGAAACAAAATGGGTTGCAATTTTGGCAAAACCAAAAGGGACATGAAACACAGCTTGAATTTGATCATTGGTCTGTTGATGGGAACCAGTCTTTTTGCCCTTCCTACCCCTCCTGTTGACAACCCAGATGCCATTTTGGGTTTTTGGAAAACGGGCGAAGGCAATGCCATTGTTCAGATTTACAAACAAGGGGAGCAATACCAAGGCAAGATTGTGTGGCTAAAAGAGCCCAATGACCCCAATACAGGAAAACCCAAACTAGACCAAAAAAACGAAGACCCCAAACTAAAAGGTCGCCCCATCATGGGCATGATCAACCTGCGTGATTTTAAATATGCCAAGGACAAACTTTGGGAAGAAGGCAAGATTTATGACCCCAAAAGTGGGGAAGACTATTCTTGCAAAATTACCCTGGTTGACAACAATACTTTAGAAGTCAGGGGCTATGTGGGCATCTCCTTGTTTGGCCGCACCGATACCTGGAAAAGGCAACAGGTCAAATGATCAAAGGCTAACCAAGTTCAAAGACACATTGAAATAGAAAGCATTCCCCAAAGTAGTGCGAATGATTTCATTTTCTTTTTCACCATTGTAGCGGTCCGTCACATTGAAACGACCATTGACCCGCAATCCTGTTTGTATGGCTATCCACCAAAACTTGTACAAACTTCTTTCATAACTGATGCGGGGTTTGATCTCTCCCCTTTGCAAAAACGTGGTGGGCAAAATCCCATTGTACAAAGCATATTGGTTGCCCTCTAATTCATAGCCTGCCAACAACATGGATTGCTTGTTGAGGTTGCGTCGCAAAAAAGCACGGGCAGGGAAAGCCGTTTCCAATCCCCACTTGGCATTGAAATTGGTGTTGTACAACAAGATGGGGATGATGAGGGGGCGACCCAACCGATAGGTTCGGCTGATGCCCAAGCCCCAGAGGGTATTCTCGCTTTTTTTCCAACCAAAAATCACATTCCCACTCAAGGTCAAAGCGTCTTTGTCCAAATTGTTTTTCCCTTGGTTCATCCAGTTTAAGTCGGTATTGAATTGACCATAAATGAAGTGCTTTTCGTTGAGCGGCTTAAAGACATTCACAGACAATCCAGCACTGTGTAAACCCGCTTCTTTCAGTGGCCTGTACAAGGGATAAGGAAAGCTATAATCTTTTCCAGCATAAGCCGTGCGCCAATAGGATCCCACCAGGTTCACGATCCATTTTTGGGTGGACACCACGGGTGCAGCAAAAGCCAATCTGAGGCCAGCTGCTTGGGTAAAATGCTGGGTCAGTGGAAACGGAGCAGGCAAGGCGGAAAAATCATGCCCTCCTTGGTATTCATATCCGATGGAAATAAAACGATTGGGGATTTGTCCTGGAATTTTTTGGGTGGCATAGCGCTTTACGGGTTTGCTGTCCACGTCTTCAAACTGCATGGAAAAGACAGAATCGGTTTGGCCCTTGGCCATGAAAGCGGCCCCAGCAAATACAACAGAACAAAGAATTTTTTTCACGCAATTGGTTTTAACAAAGAAAGATAAGCCCCTGCAGAAAACAGCCTGCCCTTGACAACCCATGGCTATAATACACCCTTGGTAGAAGGCAATTGGTCGGAAAAAGGATCCCGCTTGACGGCCATGCGAATGGCTTTGGCAAAAGCTTTGAAGATGGCTTCAATTTTGTGGTGTTCGTTCTCACCCTTGGCTTGGATGTTCAGGTTGCACTTGGCCCCGTCGCTGAAAGACTTGAAAAAGTGAAAAAACATTTCAGTGGGCATTTCCCCTATTTTTTCCCGCTTAAAATCGGCTTCCCAAACCAACCAATTGCGGCCCCCAAAATCAATCAAGACCTTTGCTTCCGCTTCGTCCATGGGCAAAGCATAACCATAGCGTTGCAGTCCCCGCTTATCGGTTAAAGCCAAGGCAAATGCTTCGCCCAAAGCAATGGCTGTGTCTTCAATGGTGTGGTGTTCGTCAATGTGCAAATCACCCCTTGTTTCCAATGCCAGGTCCAAATGGCCATGTCGGGCAATTTGGTCCAACATGTGGTCAAAAAAACCAAGTCCCGTGCGGATGTTTGATTTGCCTGTTCCATCTAAATTCAGGGTCAGGTCAATCTGGGTTTCCTTGGTGTGACGGCTGTGTTGCACGGTTCTTAAACCCAATTTTAAAAATTGGTAAATGCTGGCCCAATCATGGGCCACAAAAGCCAAGACATCGGCGTATTGGGCCAAAGCAGCCTCGTCCATGGGGTGCAAGGCAGAAGCAAAATATATGGCTTTGGCACCCAAGTTACGGGCCAAAGCCAAATCACTCCAGCGATCACCAATGACAAAGGATCCAGCCAAATCAAATGCCGGGTTATTGAGGTAATGGGTTAACATGCCCGTACCCGGTTTGCGGGTGGGCAGGGGATTGTTGGCAAAACTGCGGTCGATGCAGACCTCATCAAAATGAAAGCCCTCTCCTGCCAAAGTGCGCACCATCAAATCTTGGTAAGGAAAAAAATCGGCCTCCGGATAAGATGCCGTTCCCAAACCATCTTGGTTGGTGACCAGCACATGGTAGAAACCAAAATCAGTGGCTACGCGAGACAAATAGGAAATGGCCCCGGGCACAAAATGGGTTTTCTCTAAGCGATCAATTTGGTAATCGTTGGGGGGTTCTTGTAAAATCACCCCGTCACGGTCCAAGAACAAAATTCTTTTCATGTTTATTTTCCCCGCTGGGCTTTTACTTCTGCGGCTGTCACCATCGAGGCTTTGTTGCCAAAATGGTTGCGCACATAACTGAGTACATCAGCAATTTGTTGGTCTTTTAAAAAAGCGTGTGATGCCATGGGATTGCTGTATTCTTCTCCATTGATTTCCATGGGTGTATTCAAACCCTTCAAAACAATCTCGATCAATTTCTTTTTGTCTCCTGTTACCATGGCCACCCCTGCCAAAGGAGGATTCATGCGGGGAACGCCTGTACCATCGGCTTGGTGGCAAGACAAACAATATTGCTCATATACTTTTTTGCCACGGGCCAAACTTTCCTTGGCAACAGCAGCTGGTTGCGCCGATTTCCAAGACAAAAAACAAAAGACCAGCACCCATGCGCCTACCCATGGTGTTTTGGTGCGAACAAAAGAAAGAAGCATGTGCAAGTATTAAGGTTTAAAACTAATTTTCCAAACAGCTCCTTTGTTGTCATCTGACACATAGAGCGAGCCATCAGGTCCCATGGCCAAGCCACAAGGACGGTATTTGGCCGATCCCAAATTGGTTACTTTTTCCATGCCAGAAAAACCGTTGGCAAAAATTTCCCAAGGTCCAGCAGGTTGCCCATTTTTCAAGGGTACAAAAGCCACATAAAATCCTTCTTGGTTTTCGGGGGCACGGTTCCAACTGCCATGAAAAGCAATAAAAGCACCGTTTTGGTATTTGGCAGGAAACTGTTGGCCACTGTAAATCAACAAAGCGTTGGGGGCCATGTGGCCCGGGAAACCCACCAAGGGCTTGGTGGCTTCTGGTACACCAGACTTTTTGCCATCGCCCCCAAATTCTGGGTTAAGGATGTATTTGTTTTGAAAATGATCCCAGTGCACATAAGGCCAACCACAGTTGTCTCCTTCTTTTACCCGGTAAAAAGTTTCTGATGGCAGTTCAGCCCCCCGTTGGCGGTCATACAATTCAGGAAAGTCTTGGTACAAACCATCTCGACCATGCACTGTAATGTAAAGGGCATTCTCGGCATTGTTCCAATCCAATCCAACACAATTGCGCACACCTGTTACGTATCTCTTTCCCTGCGCATAGGTTTGGTTGGGTTGATCGGCTTTGAACTGCCAAATGCCGCCTGCATTTTCCAAAATGGGACAAGGGGTTTGTCCAACCGATCCTTTTTGGCGGTCTTTCTCTTGGCACACATTAGAAGGTGCGCCAATGTTGACATAAAGATTGCCTGCATTGTCCAAAGCAATGGATTTGGAAGCGTGTTGGCGCTCGTCGCGCAAATCTTTGACAATGCATTGGGGTTGATCGGTTTGCACCAATTCTCCAGCCGCGGTGAGGGCATAACGAAAAACGCTGTTGTTGGAAGATGCATACAGCCAATTGCCCTTAATGGCAATGCCTGTGCCGATGTAGTTGCCAAAAGCCAGGGTGTCGTCCACTACCCCGTCTTTGTTTTTATCGCGCAAACGCAAAATACCCTTGCCGTTGACCAATCTTTCCAATTTCAGGTAAATGTCTCCATTGGGGTGAACAGCCAAGTGGCGTGTGCGGCCCAAACTGGTGGCCAGTGTGTTTACTTGAAAACCATTGGGCACAGTAATCTTGACACCAGACTCCAGGCTTTGACCTTGGCAGCCCAAAGCCAGAAAGACCAAGCAGGTGAAAAGGGTATTTCTCATGTGATGAATTTTGTGTGAAAATAATCAAATCCCTTAGGCTTCAGCAGCTTCCCATCCTTTTTGGGACAACCAATCGGCCAAAGCATCTACCAAAGCGGTGTTCTCGGCTTCGGTGCCCACGGTAATGCGCAAACAATCTTCACAAAGGGTGACCCTGCTGCGGTTGCGCACCACAATGCCTTTTTGCAACAAGAATTGATACACCTGGTCGGCATCTTTTATTTTGACCAAGAAAAAATTAGCATCCGATGGGTATACTTTTTCTACCGTAGGCATGTTGGCAAAAACAGGCATGAGGGCATTGCGCATGTCGACCAGCAAACGGATCATGTCATTCACTTGGCCTACTTCGTCCAAGGCCTTCAAGACCAGTTCTTGCACAGGTTGGCTGATGTTGTAAGGAGGTTTTACTTTGTTCATGACCCCTATGATGGCTGGAGAAGCAAAAGCCATGCCCAAGCGAAGTCCGGCCAAGCCCCAGGCTTTACTCAAAGTTTGCAAGACCACCAGGTTGGGATAATCGGCCAATTCTTGCACAAAACTTTTGTGCCGAGAAAAATTGATATAGGCTTCGTCTACCACCACAATACCCGAGAAATGATTCAAGACCATTTCGATGTCGGCCCGGTTTAACGCGTTGCCCGTAGGATTATTGGGCGAGCACAGCCAAATGATTTTGGTTTGGGGGCCGATTTTGTTTTCCAAGTGTACCAAGTCCAATTGAAAATCGGGCAAGAGGGGCACTTTCACCAATTTGGCGTCATTGATTTTGGCACTGACTTCGTACATGCCATAAGTGGGTGGGCAAACAATAACTTCGTCTTTTCCTGGTTCAACAAAACAACGCAGCAACACATCAATGCATTCGTCGCTGCCGTTGCCTAAAAAGATTTGCTCGGCCCCTACCGATTTGATGCTGGCCAATTTGGCCTTGATGGCTGACTGGTGGGGATCAGGATAACGGTGGTACCATTTGGGCAAGGGCGATCCCAAACTGTTTTCATTGGCATCCAAAAACACATCGGCTTGGCCCGTGAATTCGTCTCGGGCCGAGGAATAAGCTATCAGGGATTGGATATTGGATCTAATAATACTGTTGAGGTCAAAATTTTTCACGGTTGTTCAGGGTTTTGGGGCGAGGGAATCCAGGGCTGTCAATCGCAGGGCAACGGCTTGTGCATGGGCTTCTAGGCCTTCGGCCCTGGCCATCTCAATGACCGTGGGACCCAAGCCTTGCAGGCCAGCAGGACTAAGGATTTGAAAAGTAATTTTTTTGACAAAGCTGTCTACTGATACCCCACTGTAAGCCCTGGCATAACCATTGGTGGGCAAAGTGTGGTTGGTGCCGCTGGCATAATCGCCCACACTTTCGGGCGAATAATGACCCAAGAAAACAGAGCCCGCATTGCGTACCCGATCGGCCCAAGGCAGGGGATCAGACAGGGATAAAATCAAATGTTCGGGCGCATAAGCATTCACCAAATCCAAGATTTGGTCTGCCTGGTCCAAGCAAATGGATTTGCTGTTCTCCAAAGCCAAAGCTGCGGTAGCTGCGCGGGGCAAAAGAGCCAGTTGCTGGGTCAGGGCCAAATCCACTGCATCCAAAACAGCTGTTGAATGGGACACCAAAACCACTTGGCTGTCCGGGCCGTGTTCGGCCTGGCTCAACAAATCAGCTGCAACAAAAGCTGGATTGGCGCTTTCATCGGCCCAAACCAACACTTCACTGGGGCCGGCAGGCATGTCAATGGCCACCCCTGCTTGTTGGGCCAATTGTTTGGCGGCAGTTACATATTGGTTGCCGGGGCCAAAAATTTTGTGGACAGCCGGAATGCTTTCGGTGCCATGGGTAAGGGCAGCAATGGCTTGAACCCCGCCCACTTTAAATACTTTGTTCAAGCCCAAGTGTTGACAGGCAAACAATACTGCAGGGTGTACTTGCCCATTGCTACCTGGGGGTGTGCAAACAATAATTTCGGCGCATCCAGCCAACAATGCAGGAATGCCCAACATGAGCAAGGTAGAAAACAAAGGGGCCGAGCCACCCGGCACATAAAGGCCCACTTTTTCAATGCCCACCGATTTGCGCCAACAAGTGACACCCGGAAAGGTCTCTGTTTTTTCAATGGGAGTCAATTGGGTAGCATGAAAACGGCGAATGTTTTCTGTCGCTTGCACAATGGCTGCTTGTAAAGCAGGAGAGCAATCCTTGGCTTTCTCCCATTCGTTGTCCGAGACGGCAACACTGCTTAAACTGACCTTGTCAAAGGTTTGGGTAAAATCCAATAAGGCCGCATCGCCATTTTCTTTTACGGTTAACATGATGTCCCGCACACGGCTTTCCAAGCCGGCGGCCTCTAGGGCTGGGCGTGCCAAAAGAGAAGGCCAAGTTGCGCGATCGGGGTTGGTATATCTTTTCATGCAAGATTTTATAAAATCATTTTTTCGATGGGCACCACCAAAATCCCTTGTGCACCCGCTGCTTTCAATTGTTCTATGATGTCCCAAAACTCATTTTCTTTCAACACACTGTGCACCGAGCTCCAACCTTCTTGGGCCAAGGGCAAAACAGTGGGGCTCTTCATGCCAGGCAACAGGCCAATGATTTTTTCCAATTGGTCGTTGGGTGCATTCAACAAAATGTATTTGTTGTTCTTGGCCTTTTGCACCGATTGAATCCGGAACAAAAGCCTTTCCAGCAGGGCTTCGTGTTGGGCAGTCAGGTTTTTGTTTTTTACCAAGACGGCTTGGGATTGTAAAATGGGTTGTACTTCTTTGAGTCCGTTCATGAACAAAGTAGAACCACTGCTGACCAAATCACAAATCACATCGGCCAAACCAATACCGGGTGCAATCTCTACACTTCCACTGATTTCGTGGATTTCTGCTTCCACTTTGTTCTGGCGCAAAAAATGGGCCACGATGACAGGATAACTGGTGGCAATTTTTTTACCCGCCAAATCTTGGGGACCAGCATATTCTTGGTTGCGGGGAATGGCCAAACTGAGCCGGCATTTGCCAAAACCCAGGGGGGCTTGGGTCAGGATGTTTTTTTGTTTTTCGGCCACCACGTTTTCACCCACAAATCCAATGTCGGCCACGCCGTCTTCTACGTATTGGGGAATGTCGTCGTCGCGCAAGAAATACAGCTCCAAAGGAAAATTCAACGCCTCGGCTTTGAGTTTATTGACGCCATTGCTGATGTCAATGCCGCATTCCTTTAACAAGCGCATGGAATCTTCGTGCAGGCGGCCAGATTTTTGGATGGCCAGTTTTAAAACAGTGTTGGTTTTTGTCAAAGCATTTGTGTTTGTCATGCGTAGCAATGGGTTTAAAACAAAAGAGCTTACCAGTTGGGTAAGCTCTTTCCATATGGACAATCCACACGATCACCTACCCGAGGGGCAATAAAAATGGTGGTGGGCGTACAGGTTATTTTTCATGCTGCAAAGCTAAGCGGCTAATTTATTTCACCCAAAAAAAATTCCTTTTTACCGAGCATTCAACGGGGATGGGGGTAAAATCAGTAGTTTCCCTTCATGAAAACATGTTTGTGCTGGATTTTCAATGGCATGGGCCTTCCCGATGCCAAAAAATGGACCTATGACACGGGTGGCCATGGATGGGGCAACCAAGAACTTCAGTACTACACTGCCCAGCGACCCAAAAATGCGCGGGTTGAAAACGGCGTCTTGGTGATAGAAGCCCACCGGGAGCAAACATTTTCATCGGCCTATTCCTCTGCCCGTTTGGTGACCCGTACCAAAGCAGCTTGGCAATATGGCAAGATCCAAGTACGCGCCAAACTTCCCGCAGGCAGGGGCACTTGGCCAGCCATTTGGATGTTGCCCGAAGCCCAACCCTTGCACTGGCCCGATGATGGGGAAATTGACATCATGGAAGAAGTGGGATGGGATCCCAACAACATCCATGCTTCAGTGCACACCAAAGCTTTTAACCACTTAGACAAAACCCAAAAGACCGACTCTATTTTGGTGCCATCGGCACAAACAAAATTTCAAGTGTATGAAATAGAGTGGACCCCCGACAGCATCCATGCCAGTGTCAATGGCAAACCCTATTTTCATTTTGCCAATCCCAAAATCAGCCGCAAAGAATGGCCTTTTGACCAACCTTTTTATTTGGTCTTGAACATTGCAGTGGGTGGATTTTGGGGCAATGTAAAAGGCATTGATACAACAGCTTTTCCTGCCCGCATGGAAATTGATTATGTCCGCATTTACCAATACCAACCATAAACAAACAGAAATGAAAAAAAACCTTTTGACCCGTTTGGGGACTTGCTTGGTTTTACTGGCACCATTGCTGGTAAACGGCCAAGATGCCGTAACCTACCAGACCCCGCCCAAAGCCATCAGTGATTTGGTTTTGGCCAAACCCACGCCGGGGGTTAGCATCGACGGCAAAGCCGATTGGATGTTGTTGAGTGAAAGAAATTCTTATCCTACCGTAGAAGAATTGGGGCAGCCCGAATTTCGGGTAGCTGGATTGCGCATCAATCCCAATAACTTTTCTCAAAGCCGCCAGATCTACATCAATGGGTTCAGCCTAAAAAACATCAAATCGGGCCAATCCTTTCCCATTGCTGGTTTGCCGGCCAATTTGCTGGCCAGCAATGTCAGTTGGAGTCCCAGTGAATCCAAAATTGCTTTTACCCATTCTGCTGGCAACCGCATTGATTTGTATGTGATTGATGTGGCCACCAAGAAAGCAGAAAAATGGAACAACTCGGCGCTCAACGCTGTCTTGGGCAGTCCCTATCTGTGGTTGGATGACCAAACCATTTTGTTCAAAGCCACTTTGCAAGCGGCCGACAAAGCACCCAAAAAACCCATCACCCCCAAGGGACCAACGGTACAACAGAACTTGGGCAAAGCCGCACCCAGTGCTACTTTCCAAGACTTGATCAAAAGCCCTTACGACGAAGACATTTTTGCTTTTTATGCTACGGTGCAATTGGTAAAATTGAAAAAAGGACAAGAAACCAAATTGGGCTCACCCGTTATTTTGAGCAGCATAAGCTTGTCTCCCGACCGGCAATATTTGTTGCAAAGACAAATCCAAAAACCCTTCTCCTATTTGGTAGGGGCCAATGGATTTCCTTCTCACCAAGTGATCACCGATTTGAGTGGAAAGACAATTAAAGTCTTGGCCCAATTGCCTTCTACAGAAGGAACCCCTTCTGGTTATGACAACACACAAAATGTGCCCCGCTCTTTTGATTGGAGAGACGACGAAGCCGCCACCATTACTTGGGCCATGCCTTTGGACAGTGGATTGATCAAAAAAAATGTTCCCTTTCACGACGCTGTTTATGCGCTTTCTGCTCCTTTTACCGGCAGTCCCAAAGAACTCTTCAAAACCAAATTGCGGTATGGGGGTACCAGTTGGGGCAATGCCAATTTGGCCTTGGTACAAGAAGTTTCCCGCACCAAGCAAATGGGCCGTGTGAGTCGCTTTAACCCCAGCACAGGCAGTTTGGAAACCCTTTGGGAAAGAAACCAAACCGATGCTTACAACAACCCTGGCGCACCTGTCACTGGCAAAAATGCTTTTGGCCGCAATGTGGTCATCACCGTTGACCAAGGCAGCAAATTGTTGATGAACAACACCACCGGTTCTTCACCCAAAGGTGATTTGCCTTTCTTGGCCAAGTTTGACCTCAACACCAAAGAGAACAGCATCATTTGGCGGGCCCAAGAAGGCAGCTATGAATTTATTACAGAAGTGGTTGACCCCCAGCTCTTGGTCTTGATCAGCCGCAAAGAATCCCAAACCGAGTCACCCAATTATTATTTGAAAAACCTGGTTCGCCGCATCGCAGATCGGCCTTTGACCGATTTCAAAAACCCCTACCCCGCATTGGAAGGCGTGACCAAAGAAAAAGTAAAATACAAGCGAGCCGATGGGGTTGATTTGACCGGTGATTTGTATTTGCCCAAGGGCTACAACAAAGAAAAAGACGGCCCCCTCCCCTTGTTGATGTGGGCTTATCCCCGTGAATTCAACTCTGCTGCCGATGCTGCTCAAATCAGGGGCAGCAAAGACCGCTTCACTACCCTCAGCTGGGGCTCTCCCATTTTTTATGTTACCCAAGGTTATGCTGTTTTGGACAATGCAGAAATGCCCATTGTGGCTGCTGCAGCCGACAAAAAACCCAATGATAATTTTGTGGCCCAACTGAAGATGAATGCCGAAGCCGCCATCAATGCTTTGTCAGGAATGGGCATTGCAGACCGCAACCGGGTAGCAGTAGGTGGCCACAGTTATGGGGCTTTCATGACAGCCAATTTGTTGGCCCATACCAATTTGTTCAAAGCCGGCCTTTCCCGCAGTGGCGCTTACAACAGAACCTTGACGCCTTTTGGTTTCCAAAACGAAGACCGCACTTATTGGGAAGCGCCTCAACTCTATTATGAGATGAGTCCCTTTAGTTATGCCGATAAAATCAAAACGCCCATTCTCTTGGTACACGGCGAAGCCGACAACAACCCCGGCACCTTCCCCATCAACAGCGAAAGGCTTTTTGCTGCCATCAAAGGAAACGGGGGCACTGTGCGCTTTGTATACTTGCCTTATGAATCACATGGCTACAGTGGCAAAGAAAACATTTTGCACCTGCTGTGGGAGCAATACCAATGGTTAGAGACCTATGTTAAAAAGGCCAAATGATTGGGCTTTCAGCGAATGCGATACATCCAACACACCAAAAAAAAGAGCAGCCCCAGGGCTGCTCTTTTTTTATAAGTCTTTTACACACCTAAAACCCACGTGGTTGGTGCCCGTGCGCCAATCGCCCTTGCCCCGGGTGCCCATCATGTAGCGGGTGCAATATTGATCGGTGCACAAAAAAGATCCTCCCCTTTGTACTTTTTTGGGCACCCCTGGTTCACCTGGATCATGGGAACTGCTGGGTCCTTGGGGATTGTCGGTCAGCCCTGCTGCTTTGCCCTGGGCATAATAATCGGCCCGGTACCAGTCGGCACACCATTCCCAAACATTGCCTGCCATGTCATAAAGACCAAAACCATTGGGCGCAAATTGTTGTACGGGTGCTATGCCCACAAATCCATCGTTGCCCAAGTCCTGGTGGGGAAATTTTCCCTGAAAACTATTGGCTTGGTATTTTCCGTTGGGCAAAAATTGGTTGCCCCAGGCAAAGAGGTTACCCGTTTTACCACCCCGGGCTGCAAATTCCCATTCGGCTTCGGTGGGCAATCTTTTCCCCGCCCATTTGGCATAAGCAACTGCATCTTCCCAAGCAATGTGGACCACAGGAAAATTGTCCTTGCCTTTTAGGTTAGACTGGGGCCCCAAAGGATGACGCCAATTGGCCCCTTTTGCATAGTCCCACCATTGGTAAAAATTAGTCAATTCCACCGCATCTGCAGGGGGAGAAAAAACCACTGAACCCGCCACCAACATATCTGGTTTGGCGTTGGGAAACTCGGCCAAAGTGGGTGTTTTTTCGGCAATGGTTTGGTAACCCGTGGCCTTCACAAAAAGGGCAAATTCGGCGTTGGTCACTTCGTGGGTGTCCATCCAAAATGCCTTGACCCGCACCCGGTGAATGGGCCGACAATCTTCCATGGCTTGGTTGCCACCGCCCTTCATGCCTAGGGGATTGGCTGCCCCCATGCTGTACAACCCACCCGGCACCAAAGCCATGTTGGGGGGGCAGGCAATTCATTCAAGACCGTGGCTTCAAAATCCAAAGCCCCACCCTTGACATAGAGGGTACTGTCTTCGGGCATCATCTCGTTGGTACAAGCAATGGCACCTGAAATTTTTGTTTGCCCCACTGTATTGCCAGACGCTGTTTTGGTGGCCCCATCAGGATGGGAAGGGTCTGGTGCTGATGTGCAAGCTGCCCAACCAACAACAAGTCCAATCAACAGGGTGCACTTATTTATTTTATCC
>RDYY01000236.1 GCA_004293505.1 Sphingobacteriia bacterium
GGAGCTAAAATGTCTTTGCCATTTTGGTCCTTGCCCACCACTTGGGTATTTTTCCAAGCCTGGCTCACAAATTCAAAAGCCCCAAACATGTTGCCGTGGTCGGTAATGGCCAAGGCAGGCATCTTGTCTGCCGCCGCTTTTTTGTACAAGGAAGCAATGGGCGCGGCCCCATCCAGCAGCGAAAATTGGGTATGAACGTGTAAATGAGAGAACTGGCACATGAGGGGTCAAATATCGTTTTCTTGGCCGCATTTTCAAACCTTGGTTTTCCCCAAATTGGGCTAATTTGCCGCCATGAAAAGGTGGAGAAACAAGTGGGGATGGGCTTTCTTGCTCTTGCTGGTGTGGAGTTGTAAAACCCGGCAAAAACTACCTACCCAGCCTGCTGCTCCCTCTACAGAAACCAGCCGCAACAACAACAAAAAAGCAGATCCAGCTACCATTGCCGGCAGCAAAAAAAGCGGGAAAAACGAAACCTTATCAGCTGAAAAATCGGGCAACCGCAAAACCGGTCGGGTCTTGGGGTCCATGTTGCAATTAAAGTATTCCATTGTCTTGCAAACCGAACCAGAATTGTTGAACAACCAAGTGTTGTTGGAAACCATTGACCACTGGTGGGGAACCCGGTATTGCATTGGGGGCAGTACAGAAAACTGCATTGATTGCTCGGCTTTTACCCAAATTTTGGTGCGCGATGCTTTTCAAAAAAGCCTGCCCCGCACAGCCCAAGAACAGTTTGACCAAACCCAACGCTTAGAAATTGACGATTTGCGCGAAGGCGACCTGGTCTTTTTTAATACAGGGGGCCGAGGCATATCGCACGTAGGGGTTTATTTGCGCAACAACAAATTTGTGCACGCTTCTACTTCGCAAGGAGTCATCATCACCGATTTATCGGACAAGTATTGGCAGCCCAAGTTCAGGGGCGGGGGCCGCATTGGGGAGCGTTAAAGTCCTAATCTTTTTTGTACCACGGCTTTTAATTGGGCCGCATCGGGGGTGATTTTACCCCACAACACAAAGCCAACAAATGCAGCCGAGAAAAGGGTGCTGCGCAAAGCGATGGCCCACCAGCCTTGGAACAAACTACCTGCACTGGCTGCTAGGGCAAAACAAAGCCCGGCGGCCAAAAGCGCGTAAAGGGTTTTGACCGTAAAGGGTTGAAAACCAAATTTGCGGCGCAGGAATTCAAAGCGAATCAGGTTGTAACAGCCGTAGGCAAAGAGTTCGGCAAAAGCCGATCCCAACATGCCATGTTCTTTGATCAAATAATAGGTGAGGGGCAGGCGCAAAAGCAATAAGGCTACCCCACTTAAAAAATCAAACCGCCAATACACCGATGTATTGATGACCATGGCATTCAGTCCTGTGCCCGCATCAATGATCCGCACCACCCCCAAGACCAAGATGGTACTGAGACCCGCAGCATATTCCGCTTGGATGCCCGTCAAGACCAGCCCATCTGCCACGTTCAACCACAGGTTGCCAAACACAAAAAGGGCCATGAGCAAGAGGTTGATGCAGGAACGGCTGTAGATGCGACTGATCTCGGCCAAGTTCTTGTCTTTCCATGCTTGGGACAGGATGCCGGCCGATACGGTTTGGATGCTGCGTTGGGGTACTTGTACCAAATTGGCAGCATATTGGGCCAGGCTGAAAACCGCTGCTGTGGCCAGTCCCTGGAATTTGGCCAAGATAAAAATATCAATGGTGGCTGCGATGGAAGTAACCAAGGTGCCACTGTAGACCAGGGCCTGCATGGCCACCATTTTTTTCCAAAACTTCTTGGTTACCCGGCTCATTTTAAAATGAAAATGCAGCTTGCCTTGCCAGCGCAAATGCAAAAGCAAGAGCAAGAAAACCGCTATATACAAAAAGGAGAAAACGAAAATGAAGTTTTCGTAAGACAGCCAGTTAAAGTAATAACACAAAATCAAGACCAGGGTCAGCAAACGCAAACCTGTTTCTTTCCAAAAATTTGAGGCCACCGATTCTTGTACGGCCCAACAATAGCCTTCCAGCAAATTGAAAAAAAGCATGCCCATGCCAAAGGGAAACATCCAATAATAGTATTGGACAATCAGGGGCGATTTTTCTAAGTATTGG
>RDYY01000265.1 GCA_004293505.1 Sphingobacteriia bacterium
TTTGCATGCGCTGGTCAATTCATTGTACCACCGTTCCCAAGGTGATTTTACCCGTGGAACTTTTCGGGTAAAGGGAGAAACAGTAGACATCAACCTGCCTTATGTGGATTATGGTTATCGCATCACTTTTTTTGGAGATGAAATTGAAGAGATAGAAAGCATCGACACCTCGACCAACAAAAGGATTGGCTTGATGGAAAATGCCGCTATTTTCCCCGCCAATTTGTATTTGGCGCCCAAAGAAATCATTTCACAAGTAATGCACGAGATCCAAGACGAAATGATGGCGCAAGTGGAGTACTTTAAAGGTTTGGGAAAATTCATCGAAGCTGCGCGACTGAAAGAGCGGGTAGAATACGACATTGAAATGATTCGTGAATTGGGCTTTTGCAATGGCATTGAAAATTATTCTCGTTTTTTTGATCGGCGCAAACCAGGGTCTCGTCCGTTTTGTTTGTTGGATTATTTTCCCAAAGACTTTTTGTTGGTGGTGGATGAAAGCCACCAAACCATTCCCCAAGTAGGGGGCATGTATGGCGGAGACCGCAGCCGCAAGATGGTCTTGGTGGATTATGGGTTTCGTTTGCCCAGTGCCATGGACAACAGACCCTTGAATTTTCCTGAATTTGAAATGATGACGGGCCAAACCATTTTTGTCAGTGCCACACCGGGTGATTATGAATTGCAGTGCACGGGTGGTGTGGTTGTGGAACAAGTGGTTCGCCCCACGGGCTTATTGGACCCCCCCATTGAAGTGCGGCCAAGTGTGAACCAAATTGATGACTTGTTGGAAGCCATTGATGAGAGGGTTAAAAAAGGAGACCGCGTTTTGGTCACTACCCTGACCAAGCGCATGGCCGAAGAAATGGACAAATACCTGCACCGCATTAACATCAAATCAAAGTATATCCATTCTGATGTTGATACCTTGGAAAGGGTTGAAATTTTGCGGGACCTGAGATTGGGCGTCATTGATGTATTGGTGGGCGTCAATTTGTTGCGAGAAGGCTTGGATTTACCCGAAGTGTCCTTGGTAGCCATATTAGACGCCGACAAAGAAGGATTTTTGCGCAACGAAAGGTCTTTGACCCAAACGGCGGGCCGTGCAGCGCGCAACGTGAATGGAAAGGTGATTTTTTATGGGGACAAAGTCACCGAAAGCATGCAAAGAACCATGGACGAAACCCTGCGGCGCCGAGAAAAACAATTGGCTTACAACAGTCTCCATGGCATTACCCCCATGACGGTGTCCAAAAGCAAAGACCAAGTATTTGCCCAAACGGCGGTCTTGGACATCAAGGGATATGATCCTACCCAGCCTTTGGCAGTTGTTGACATGGACGCTCCCCTGAGTTTGCAAGTGGCAGAAGCGGCAGCGGAGTTTACCACCATTCCCCAGTTGGAGAAAGCCATTGCCCAAACCAAAAAAGCCATGGAAAAAGCAGCCAAAGACATGGACTTCATGGAAGCAGCCAGCTTGCGAGATGAAATGTTTCGGCTTCGGCAAAAACTGGGTAACCTCAAAGCTTGAGGCACCAGCCTCGGCACTGCCAAAAATTTGCCTTAATTTAAGGCCATGAAATGTTGCTTTTTGCAGCCAACAAAATGGATCCTGCTGGGCTTGATGGCCATGGGCTTTTCTACCCTCCGTGCCCAAGTGGCGGGTACAGTTTATTACCGCGAAAAATTCAGGCCCCAGTTTCACTTTACGCCCCAAAAAAATTGGATGAATGATCCCAATGGATTGATTTACCACAATGGGGAGTACCACTTGTATTACCAGCACAATCCTTTTCGCAACCTGTGGGGCCACATGAGTTGGGGCCATGCTACCAGCCGCGACCTTTTGCATTGGAAAAGCCATCCCTTGGCTTTGCGAGAAGAAGAGGGACGCATGGCATTTTCAGGATCTGTGGTGGCCGATCCCTTGAACCGCAGTGGCTTTGCCCAAAGAAAAGGGGAAACACCCTTGGTGGCCGTTTACACCCGCCACGACAGTTTACTTCAAAACCAATACTTGGGGATTAGCGTAGACCAGGGCAAATCTTTTCAAAACTACACGGGCAATCCCGTTTTGGATTTGAACTTGAAAGATTTTCG
>RDYY01000266.1 GCA_004293505.1 Sphingobacteriia bacterium
GGTGATAGTCCTCGGCAGGATAGAAATTCTTGAGGGGCGCAATTTGGGTCACAATGGGCTTGCTGAAAGCACCACTGCGGTCCAATGCTGTTTTATACTTTTCGGCTTTGCTGCGTTGGGACTCGTTGTGGTAGAAAACCACGCTGCGGTATTGGGGACCCACATCGTTTCCTTGTTGGTCAAAAGTGGTGGGGTCGTGGGTTTTCCAAAACACTTCTAACAGCTCGTCGTAGCTGACTTTGTTGGGGTCATAAATGATGCGGCAAATTTCTATGTGGCCCGTGGTCTTGTCACAAACCTGTTCATAGGTGGGGTTTTCTACGTGTCCTCCGCCATAACCACTCACTACTTTGATGACCCCATCCAAGCGCTGGAAAAAGGCTTCGGTGCACCAAAAACAACCTTCTCCAAAAGTGGCTGTATCGGTTTGGGCGGGCGGCAAGGTGGAAGTGGCATCTGCAGTGTTCATGGCAAGGGTAGAGGGCTCTTTGGACCCAGCTGCGCAAGCCATCAGGCCCAGCGCAGTCAGGCAGGTGAAAAGGATGGATTTGATCATAGCAATTGTATATACACCCAAAGCCTACAAAGGGTTTGGTATTTTTGGGCTAAATATAAGAATAGGCCCTGTGCCAGCGTTTAAGGGACATGGATTTAACTATTTTTGAACATTCCGTACGCCCATGAGTTTTCAGTCGCAATTCCTGAAATATTTTTCCCTGCGCCTAGAGTCCCTGCTCTTGTTTGTACCCTTGTTTTTGTTCCTGATCCTGTATTACAGCTATGACTCAGTTTCGATTGACCCTTATTTTGGAGTGACTGTTCCTTATATCCTCAGCACCAACATCATTTTGTTTCACATTCCTTTTTTCATCATCCCTTATTTGATGCACCGCTTCATGCGGGACCAAGACAAGGGGCACATCACCGTGAATTATATCCACGTCTTGCTTTCCTTGTTTTTGATGTTTTCTTTGATGTTCACCTACCAAGTGGTTCAACCTAGTTTCCCCAACCACGGCACAGAAATTTTTAACCTGCCCGACAACAAAATGTGGATGGAACCCTCCATGAGCACTTATGTGATATTGGTTTTCCAAATCTTCATGCAATTGGTGTTTACCATTTATTCCTTGACCGTTTTGTTTCCGGCCAAGACCAAGCAACAGATTCCTTCTTATAACTAAGCTTTTACAGAGCTGGGAAAACCTACCTTTGCGCCGGCCCAATTGAACCCTGATGCGCGTTTATCCCGAATCTGCCCTTACCCAACTGGAATTTGACCAGATCAAAGACTTGCTGACCGCAGGCTGTCGGACCCGTTATGCACAGGAACGCAGCAAAGATTTGCGCATCCACACCGCCAAACCCTTTATTGTAACCGAGCTGAACCGCACCCGGGAATACAAATTGATCTTGGGCCACCAGCAATATTTTCCCAATGATTTTCACTTGGACATTTCACGAGAAGTAAAATTATTGGGCATCCCAGGATCGCTCTTGAGTGGGGAAGACTGGCTTTTGGTGCGGCGTTTGAACGAATCTGCTGGCACCATTTTCAGGTGGTTTGATGCGGAGCGCCGATTGGCATTTCCTTATTTGGCAGCTGTTTTGCAAGACAGTTACCACGAAAAAGCCATCACCACCCGCATTGATGAAGTATTGGACGAAACGGGCGTGGTGCGCGACAATGCTTCTGATGTTTTGCAACAAATCAGGTTAAAACTGTTCAAACGCCGCAACGAATTGCGCCGCATGTTTGAAAAAGTGGTGCAAAAATTACAGAAAGCAGGTTATTCGGCCGACATAGACGAAAGCTTTAGCAATGGGCGCCGCGTAGTGGCCGTTTTTGCCGAACACAAAAGACAGGTGAAGGGCATTTTACACGGCGAAAGCGACAGCCGCAAAACCGCTTTTATTGAACCCGAGGAAACCATTGACCTCAACAACGAAGTGTATTCTTTGGAGCAGGACGAGCAAAAAGAAATCTTGCGCATTTTGCGGGCTTTGACCAGTGAGCTCTCGGTGTATGCGCCCTTGTTGCGGTCTCATTTGGACAAGATAGGGGAGTACGATTTTATCCGGG
>RDYY01000465.1 GCA_004293505.1 Sphingobacteriia bacterium
TATTTGCTTTGCTACACCACCCAGCTTACCAGCAGCAAACTATACTGCTGCTAGATGATGTGGCCCAAGATATGGTGGAAAAAACATGGTGCTTTTGGGCACCACAGTTACCACACCCCTACGAGGCTATTATTTCAAAAAAATGGGCTGATATTACCATCGGCACCCAGCAAGGCAATAAAACAGAAACCATTCACCCGTACCAATATTGCCATATAGCTAGTAAAGACTTTTTTACAGTTCACCACGGCCTAATAACCCAACATTCTTGCACCAATTTTCAACGGGAGAAAGTAGAACATATCAGCAAAACGAATGATGGATTTTCGGTTAGCACCACACAGCATACTTACTATGCCAAACAGGTGTACACTAGTGCCACACCCACACTGGCAGAGCATTCACCCAATGAAGTTTTTTTACACCAACAGTTTTTTGGTTGGCAAATAGAAACAGAGCTACCCAATTTTAATGTGGAAGCCGCCACCATGATGGACTTTAATGTGCACCAACACACCAGTGTAAATTTTACACACCAGTGTAAATTTTGCCTATGTGCTACCCTTTTCCCCTAAAAATGCATTGGTAGAAATTACAAGTTTTTGTTCGCAGAAATACCAAGCTAACACGCTAAAACAAAGTTTAGAGAACTATTTAGCAACTACCATTAACGGCCCGTTTACGGTGCAAAAAGTGGAAGAAGCTGCCATACCTATGACATCGCATCCATTCAATCGCTTTAGCCCCGAAGGTGCTATTAATATAGGCACAGCAGCAGGTAAAATAAAGCCTACCACGGGCTATGCCTTTCATAGAATTTTTAAAGATAGCACCCTATTAGCCGATTGCTTTTTTAACGGTGTACCCCCGCCAGCATTGGTACACAACCGTTTTTTCATGTACGATTCGCTGTTATTAAAACTATTACTACAAAAACCTGCATCGGCCAAAGCAGTGCTGGAGCAATTGTTTCAGCGGGTGCCGTATGCTACCATTCTGCGGTTTTTAGATGAGGATACCGACCTTTGGAACGAAGCAAAAATTTTTCTACAACTCCC
>RDYY01000466.1 GCA_004293505.1 Sphingobacteriia bacterium
CCTTTTTTGTAAGGGAAATTACCGTCATACTTACCCGGTACTGCCACATAGCGCAATACTTGGGTAGCACCTATTTCGGAGGTGAAGAAGCCCCAAAGGGTTAACTCCTTCATCATGCGAAAATAATGCGGCATTTCTTCTGGTTTTTTCTTGGCCTGAAACGCTTTTTGCTCGGCATCCAATTCGGTCAACAAAGCTTTGCGTTCTTCGGGGCTGCAGTCCATGAAAGCCTTGCTGTTCTTTTTTTGGCAAGCTTCTTCCAAGGTCTTCATGCCCGCTACAAAAGCAGCAGCTTCTTCTGGTTTGTAACAGTCTCTTACAATCACTGTCATGAAATCACCCACTTTGGCCTCTTTGGCCCCAGGGGTATCGGTTTTGGGCAAAATGGTTTCGGCTATTTCGTTGAGCAAGGCAATGTCTTTGCTGCTGAACATGGCTGCACCTGCTGCCGTGTCTGCATTTTTACAACCCGACAAAAACATTTCAGCTCCCAATATGCTGCCGCCCAATAGCAGGGCAACATTGCTGATGGCATCTCTTCTGTTCATGGTATAATCAGGTTAGGGGTTAGAGGTTTCCTTTTTTCAATTCACTCACTCCCAAATTTGGTTGTTTTTGTTCACCACCGAAGTCTTGGGATCGGCGCCCATGCGGGCCGTACCCATTTCGTGGATGCCCCGGCCCAAGACCGCATTGCCATCATAGCCATGCACATCTTTCACGCCCGCATGGGTGAGCATTTCAATGGCATCGGCTTGCATGTCTTTGCGCATCTTCATTTCATTCTCCTTCAGTTCGGCGTCAATTTTAATGACAGGCAATCCCCACTTGTCTTTCACGGTTTTGTCCAAAGTCATGAAATTGTCGTGGTGGGGCAATACTTCCCCAAAGCCCATCATGCCAAAGCCCCAGCCACCTGGTTCACTCAAAGCCGCTTTTAAATCAGACCCAATGCTCAACTCAGCAATTTCACGGCTCCATCCCGCACGGCTGGCACTGCCTTGGTAACCAAAGCCGCGCAAATAATCGCGCTTGTCGCCATTGAAATTTTGGTAGCGTGGAATGTAGATGCCATTGGCCCTGCGACCAAATACATATTTGTCTTCGTAGCC
>RDYY01000267.1 GCA_004293505.1 Sphingobacteriia bacterium
CAGGCCCGTCTGGCGCCCTTGGTAGCAGAACACATGCGTGCGCGCAATGCCAGTGTGCAGCAGTATTTGCTGGCCGAGAAGCAAGTGCCCGCCGATCGCCTGTTGATCCGCAATGCCACGGCCGACAACCAATTGCAAAAATCAGCCCCCCCTAAATTTGTGGTCAATATTGCCCAGAAAGAGTAAAATACACGGTGCGCAATGGGCGCCTATTTTTGTTTAATGCTTTAATTTTTTTGCCATGAGAAAAATGCTTTTTATTGCCGCCCTGGCCTTGCTGGGGGCTTGTGCTGGTCCTGCTGTAATGAACACCAAAACCGCTCCCGGTGCGGATTTTAGCCAGTACAAGACTTTTTCTTTTTATGATTTAACGGCTTCGGGTGACACGGTCAGTGCCGGTTTCAACGACCGCATTGGTGTGTTGAAATCAGCCATTGGTGACCAACTCAAAGCCCGTGGGTTTCAACCTGCTGCCCAAGGTGACCTGCGCGTGAACATTGGCTTGGTAGTGAAAGAAGAAGTACAAACCCGCCAAACCGATTGGCGTACCGATGGCCGCTACAAATATGTGGGTCAGCGCAACTACACTTGGCAATCCGAAGAGATTGAAGTGGGTCGCTACCGCACGGGTACGGTTACCCTGCACTTGGTGGATGCGGCCAAAAACAGCATGGTGTGGAAGGGCTCTGTGAATGGGGTCTTGCCCGAGAAAGAAAAAAACCTGCCCAAGGTAGCAAACGAGGCCATGGCTGAACTGTTCAAGCAGTTTCCGGTGGCACAACGCTAGTTGTTGGTGCCAGTGTTAATCTTTTGCTGCAGTTGCACGGGCTCATTTTACTTCACAGATCTCGTCCCAGCGCGAGGTATAGCGTGGGCTGCGGTGTTCTTGGCGCATTTTCCAGCGGCGGCCGTTGCCGGCCGCCGCAAACTGCAACACATCGTTGCGCAAGGCAAAAAACACATCGTTGCGCAAGGCAAAATTGATGTTGTCTACCGCTGCCATCAATTGGCGCTGTTGCCTTGTGGGCGTGGCTTTGGGCGGCGCAAACAGTGCCGTTTGTACCGACCCAACCGGCACCAGTCCGCCCAACATCACCCCTGCTTTTTTATAGGTTCTGCCCGCTTCAAACAATTGGTCTACCAAGTCCAGTGCCGCCGTGATCAGGTCTGGTGTGTGGTCCGTGGCCTGGGGCAATTCCACACATCCGCCTATGTGGGGGCCATGCCGAAAACGCTTGCCGGGTGGGGGCTCCTCGGCCTTGGCAATCAAAAAAACTTCTAGCAGGGAGGCTGCAGAATCTTGTCGCCGCAGTTTTTCTGCTGCCCGGGTAACATAGGTGGCCACGGCTTCTTTGATTTCTTTTTTCAAGGTCACGTTGACCCCAAACATGCGGGTGGTGGCAATCATTTTTTTGACCGTGAGCGGGTCTTTTAGGTCGATGCAGGCCTCGCCCCGCAGCTCGCGCACCAGGCGCACGCCCACTACACCGCCCATTTCTTTTTGGATCCAGTTCAGGTTCAACTGCCGCAAATCCCATCCCGTGAAGATGCCGCGCTGCCGCAGTTTGAGGGCATATTGTCGGCCCACTCCCCACAGGTCTTCTACCGGTGTGGCCCGCAAAGCCGCTGCTGTTTTTTCTGGGCTGTCCAGCACCATGATGCAGCCCGTGGCTGCTTTGTCTTTTTTGGCCAAGCGATTGGCCACTTTGCTCAAGACCTTGGTGGGGGCGGCGCCCACCGATACCGCAATGCCTGTCCATTGTTCTACCGTGGCTTTTAGGTGGGCGCAAAAATCGTGGAGTTGTGCAGGGGCAATATGGTCCAAGTCCAAGAAACATTCGTCTACCGAATAGACTTCTACTTTTTCGGGGGGCAACAATTGGCGCAAGGTTTCCATGACCCGCCAACTCAAATCGCCATAAAGGTTGTAGTTAGAAGAAAAAGTGGCGATCTTTTCTTGCAAGATGATGTCCTTGGCCTGGAAATAGGGCTGCCCCATGGGCACGCCCAGGGCTTTGGCTTCATCGGTGCGCGAGATGATGCAGCCGTCGTTGTTGCTGAGCACCACTACGGGCCGGCGCAAGAGCGCCGGCCGAAAGAGCCGCTCACAAGAGCAGTAAAAACTGTTGCAATCCAAAATCGCTTTCATAGGCCCTTGCTGTGGTAGTTTTGGTGTTGCCTGTGCTGGCGCGTTGCGCGCTAACGTCTCCGTTTCACACCGCATGAATGGCATAAGTGACCACGCCCCATACTTGCAGTCCATCCGAAAATCCCTGCAAGGGGATGTCGGCAAATTTTTTGTTCTCCGCCACCAGGGTCACCGTGTTAAAGGTTTTGTGCAAGCGGCGCACCACCAGGTCGCCCTCTAAAATGGCAATGATGACCTTGCCGCTCACCGCCTTGATGCTGCGGTCCACCACCAGCACGTCTCCGCTGTGGATGCCTGCGCCCACCATGGCATCGCTGTTCATGCGAAAGAAAAACGTAGCCGGTTTGTTGCGGATCAATTGCTCGTTCAGGTCTATGCCCCTCTCCATGTAATCGTCTGCCGCTGCGCCAAAGCCCGTGGCATTGGCCGTGGGAACCTCCCTTTGGCCAAATTGTTTGGAGCCCTTGTAGGCGGCTCCGTACCCGATTTCCCCATCCATAAAAAAATCAGTTTAAAAGCTAAAATATTTAGCAAATTATACTAAATTTATTGTCCGAAAGAAATTTTTATGACAGACACTACCTGCTCTCCCGCTCCGCTTGGGGCCCAGCGCACAACGCCCCCAGTTGCGCCCCAAGCGCCCACCACCCTGTATTTGCTGGCCCTGCAGCCCCCAGCCGCTTTTTTGCGCCCCCCTTCCGTTGGAACCGGGCCGCACTTGCCGCTGGCCGATTTTTGGGAGGTGGCCCGCTTCTCCGCTCCCCCTTCCATGGAAGCCACGGTGGAGCGCTGGCTGCAAAAATTA
>RDYY01000268.1:0-287 GCA_004293505.1 Sphingobacteriia bacterium
CAACAATGCCCAACGCATCCTGCAATTTGAGCAGACCTTAGAAAAAATATCCCTGGCCGATATCCAAAAAACAGCCCAAAAACTGTTTGACGGCAAAAATGTATTGGAAGGCATGTTGATGCCAGAAGGAAAATAAAAAAAAGCCCCGCCAATGGCGGGGCTTTTTTACAAGCGCCATGTTGAATTATTTTCCTTTGGCTTTTTTCAATACCTCACTGATGGAAGCCACATAAATGCTGCGACCATGGGTGCCCAATACAATCTCGTTGTCGCGGGGGTGCAACACA
>RDYY01000268.1:294-2358 GCA_004293505.1 Sphingobacteriia bacterium
TTTCCTTTGGCTTTTTTCAATACCTCACTGATGGAAGCCACATAAATGCTGCGACCATGGGTGCCCAATACAATCTCGTTGTCGCGGGGGTGCAACACAATGTCGTGTACAGGAATGCTATACGGCATACCCTTGTTCCACATCATGGTGCTATTGCCCCCATCGGTGCTCACGTACAACCCCCCATCGGTACCCACATAAATGACTTGTTCGTTGGTCAGGTCTTCGCGCACCACATTCACGGGTTCAGCAGGAAGGTCTTTGGCTATTTGGCGCCAAGTATTGCCAAAATCATCGCTCACAAAAACATAAGCAGCAAAATGGTCATTGCGGTAACCATTCAAACTGGCATAGACCCGAGACACATTAAAAGCACTGGCTTGCACCCGGCTAACATACAAACCTTTGGGAATGCCCTTTAAGTTGATGTTGATGAGGGTCCAAGTATAGCCCCCGTCCTTGCTCACTTGGATGTTGCCATCGTCAGAACCCGCATACAACAAGCCAAAACGCAAAGGACTTTCGTGAAGGGTGGACAAAGTTCCAAAAGGCACATCGCCTTGGGCAGGATTGGTGGTCAAATCAGCACTTAAAGTGATTAAACTATCGCCTTTGGCAAAAGAGCGGTGGAACTTGTTGCTGCCGTAGTAAAAAACATCTTGGTTGTGGCGGCTGACCAAAATGGGGGTTTGCCAGTTGTAGCGCAAAGCCGATTCACCCAGGTCACGCGCTGGACGAATGCCCCTGCGTTCACCGGTTGCCAGGTTTTGGCGGGAATAAGCCCCAAACTGAGAACCACTGTAAACCGTTTTGTTGTCGCGCCAATCTACTTGCACTTGCATGCCATCTCCGCCCCCAATGCCAGTATAAGGATTCTTGCCAGAATCATACCAGTCCAGGTTTTCACGGGTGTTGCTGGCACCAAACCAAGTGCCATTGTCTTGCAAACCACCATATACATTATAGGGCTTGGCCATGTCAACCGCAATGGCATAAAACTGTCCAACGGCCGGTGTATTGGCTTTGAACCAAGTGGCCCCATTGTCATAGGTAATGTTACAACCCCCATCGTTGCCATTGATCATGTGGCTGTCTTTGTTGGGGTTGATCCACATGTGGTGGTGATCGGAGTGCACGTTTTCGCGGGCCATGGACTTAAAGGTCTTGCCCCCATCGGTGCTCAAAATCACGTCTACGCCGGTCAACACTACTTTGTCGGCATTGGATCCACTCACAAACACTTTTCCAAAATAATAACCATAGGTGCTGTAAATGCCAATGGGCGATTTGTTGGTCTTGGTCCAAGTGGCACCCTTGTCGTTGGAGCGGTACAACTCACAACCATAAATGGGGGTTTCAAACAAAGCCGTGTTGGCATCAAAACCATAATCCCACAAAACCGAAGGTGGGAATTGGCCATTGCGCACTTTTTCTTTTAAACTGGTGGCCGTGTATTTGGCGGGAATGCCATTGCGGGGATTGCGCAAATACGCATTCAATTTGGTATCGTTCAGTGCATCAAATTGTGCAGCTGTCAAGTTGTTGAAATCGCGCAACACATAGCGGCTGGTATCGGTGGTGCGGCGCAAAACAGAATCGGGCTGGCGGTTGTTGTTGTCTACTACCGCATACAAGACATCGGGCTGGGCAGCACTGGTGGCCAAACCGATGCGGCCAATGTTTCCTTGCGGAAAGCCACTGTTGGCCCCACTGATTTTTTCCCACCCTTCTCCCCCATTGCTGCTGCGGTAAATGCCCGTTGTAGCAGCGCCTTCTTCAAAGTTCCAAGCTTTGCGGGTGCGGTACCACATGGCGGCATACAACAGATCAGGATTGGTGGGATGCAAGGACAGGTCTACTGCGCCTGTGTTTTCATCTACTGACAACACTTGTTTCCAAGAATTGCCGCCATCATTGGTTTTGTACACACCACGGTCTTTGTTGGCCGAATACAAATGGCCCAAAACCGCTACCCAAGCCACTTGTGGGTTGTTGGGGTGCAGTAAAATTTGGCCAATGTGGTGGCTTTCGGGCAAGCCCTTCCACTCCCAGCTCTTGCCATTG
>RDYY01000269.1 GCA_004293505.1 Sphingobacteriia bacterium
TCACCTTCTTCTATGAACTTAAACTTATCTACCTGTTTGATCTCGTAATTCATCTGCTAGTGGGAATGTTGCTAAAGTAGGGAAAAAGGGCCATTATGCAAGGTTACGGCTGAGTTGGTCAAAAAACGAAGAGAGTTCTGCAAACATGCCTTTGAAGAGGGGAATGGCTTTGCCCAACAAATCCATGCAAGCGGGTCCCCATGCATGCAACCAAGGATAGGTGCGACTGCTGGAAACGGTTTCGGGTGAAAGGATTTGCATTTTCTCGGCATAAAAAATCAATACGCTCCACAGGATCAAATAAAGGCCGGCATACAGCAAGACCCCGCCCAATCGGTTGGCCCATCCCATCATGCCCAATTCCAACAAGGTCTGCAAAATTTTGGCGACGGCGCGAATGCCCAGGGCCACGGCCAAGAGCACCAACACAAAAGCCAAAAAGGGCAACCAAGCACCTTTTAAATGGGCGGTGGTTTCTAACCAACGGGCTACCAGGGTACTGCATTTGAGGGCGGCGGCCAGGCCAATGTAGAAGGCCGCAAAAGAAAACAGGGCCACCACCAGTCCATTGCGCCAACCCTTGAAGAGGGCCCAAAAAACAAAAAGCGCGGTGATCCCGTCGATGAGCATGGCAGCTATTTGGCCAATAACGCTTTCACCGTGTCGGCAATTGCCTTGCCTTCGGCTTTTCCGGCCAAAGCTTTGTTGGCAGCGCCCATGACCTTGCCCATGTCTTGGGGGCCTTGCGCACCCAGGGTTTGGATAAGTTCGGCCACAGCAGCTTGCAGGGCTTCGGGGCTCATTTGTTCGGGCAAGAAAGTGCTGATGACAGCAATTTCTTCTTCTTCTTTTTGGGCCAGGTCGGCGCGGTTTTGTTCTTGGTAAATGGTAAGGGAATCACGGCGTGACTTCACCAGTTTTTGCAAGAGTTTTTGTTCGCCTTCGGGGCTCAATTGCCCATTGGCACCGGGTTCGGTCTTGGCTTTGATGATCTCGGCTTTGATGGCCCTTAACCCGCGCAACAGCGCTTCGTTCTTGGCTTTCATGGCTTCTTTCAGTTGGTCCATGACCTGGGTTTCTAGTGACATAGTGTAAGGTTTAGGGGTAGTGGTAGGCTGGGGCTTGCGCAGGGCAACCGCCTACTTGTTTTCTTTTAATTGTGTGGCTTTGAATTTTTTCAAGAAATCCTTGGCAAAGGTTTTCATGTCGGCGGTGATCTCGGTTTGTTGGGTGGCGCGTTGGTAGGTATCGGCCATGCCCATCAGGGTTTGGTAAAAAAAATCGGCCATTTCGTCCACCATCATGTCCTTGGTCCAAAGGTCAATGCGCAGGGCCGATTTGTCGGCACCATCCCAAAAAGCCAGCATCAGGGCCTTGGCTTTTTGCTTCATGTCGGCGGTGCTGTCACTGGCCGACCAAGCAATGTCTTGGGGGACTTTGTTCTCGTCCAATACAATGTCTATGTGTATAGATGACTCTTTCATGTAAAATTTTTAAGGGCACAAAGGTAAGGTGAAATCCGGGCCGGGGATTTATGGTGCAGTGGCGGCGGCCAAAAAAGCCAGGGCATGTTGGTGGGGGTCGATGGCGGCGAGCCGGGCTGCGGCAGCAGCCACGCGCTCGCCGCGGAGTTTTTCGTTGCGGTAGAGAAGTTGTAGCTGGGCGCCCAAACTGTTGGCGTCACTGAAGTTGGCCGCATAAACATGGCCCACCCATTGCTCACCGAAAGCAGAATTTTCGGGAATTAAAAGGGGCGTGGCGGCCCGAAGGGCCGCCACAAAACCCAGTCCAGCACTGCTTGCTGGCTGGGGCATGATCACCGCATAGGCAGCAGCCAATAGGTCGGCCGGGGCAAACCCCGAGTGGGAAAACTGTCTACTCCCTTGGGGGGCACCCACAAAAACCAGGTCTTCTCTGTATTTATAGGTGTCTAATTTTTCAGCAAAACCTTTGGCTTTCAGCACTTGGGGCTCGGCAAAAACCAATTTCATGTGGCTCTTGGTCCATTTTTTGAACAGAGAAAAAGCTTTCAATAAAACCAAGAGGTCTTCGGCATG
>RDYY01000144.1 GCA_004293505.1 Sphingobacteriia bacterium
TTCATTTAATTCATCGCCCACGGGAAAAAGCCAACCCGTATTGCTTTCGGCTTTTTCGGCCACATAATCGGCGCCCTTACCTGTGGTGAACATGTCAAATCCTGTGCGCAAAAAAGAGTTGATCCAAATGGTTCCTTCTGAACCCATGACTTCGTCACGCAAATCCAATCCGCCCCGAAAGGTCCAACTGACTTCAAATTGTCCAATGGCACCGTTTTCGTATTTCACCAAACCAATGGCGTGGTCTTCGGCGGCAATCGGTTTTACTTGTGTATCGGCCCAACACATGACTTCAACGGGTTTGATGTCTTTGCCGATGTAACTGCGGGTGATTTCTACACAGTGACAACCCAGGTCCAAAATGCAACCACCCCCCGCTTGTTCAATGTCCCAAAACCATTCGCTGTGCGGGCCAGGATGGGTTTCTCGGCTCTTGGCCCACAAGATGCGACCCAATGCGCCTTGGCGCACAGAAGCTTCTGCTTTGATGAATTTAGGGGTATAGACCAGGTCTTCTAAATAACCATTGAAAATGCCGGCGGCTTCTACCGCTTCCAACATGCGCTTGGCTTCGGTGGCATTGCGCCCCAAGGGCTTGGTGGTCATGACAGCTTTTTTGTGTTGGCAACACAACATCACTGCTTCTTCGTGCAAGTTGTTGGGCAGGGCAATGCAAACCATTTCTACTTCGGGCCGGGCAATGGCCGCTTCTAATTCAGTGGTCCAAAACGCTACTTGGTAGTCTTTGGCAAAAGATTGGGCACTGGTTTCTCGGCGGGAATAAACACTCACAATTTGATCACGGCTGCGGTATCCTTGCAAAGAATCGGCGTAAAAACGGCCGATGAATCCCGAGCCCAACATGGCTATTCTCATGGCAAAAAATTAATGCGAAACAGCAGGTGTTTCTTTTTTCTCTTTGAAAAATAAAATGAAGAAAACCAATACAGCAGCGGCAATATAGGCGGGTGTCATCCAAATGCTTTGCCAATCGTGGCCAGTGGTATCAGCTATTTTTTTGCTCTCCACCACATAGCCCGACACACTGGTACCAATCACCATGCCCAAACCATAAGTAGCAAAGGTGAAAAGACCTTGGGCGGCATTCTTGATTTTTTCACCTGCTTTTTTCTCGGTATACATGTAACCCGTTACAAAGAAAAAGTCATAGCAAATGCCGTGTAAAACAATGCCCGCATACAACATCCAACCAGCAGATTCTACATTGCCATAAGCAAAGCAGATGTAGCGCAAGATCCAGGCCGTCATGCCAAAAATGAGCATGTTCTTGACCCCTGCGCGGTTGAACAAGAAGGGAATGGCCAGGATGAACAAAGCTTCCGACACCTGGCCTAGGGTCATTTTGCTGGCGGCATTGGGAAACCCAATTTCATTCAAAAAAGGATTGGCAAATCCGTAATAAAACGAAAGGGGAATACAAATTAAAATAGCGGCAATGAAAAAGACCAAGAAAGACTTTTCTTTCAACAACACAAAAGCTTCTGTCCCCAAGGCACTGGAAGCATCGGCTGCTTTTCCCTTGGGTGGGGTATTGGGCAGGAAAAAACTAAAAAGGCCCAAGACAGCACTGACACCAGCAGCCAAGTAAAAAGTGTTGGCCGATTTTTCAATGCCCATTTGGCCCACACAAACACCTGCCACAATCCAACCAATGGTACCAAATACACGGATCCATGGAAACTGCTTTCCCGGATCGGTCATTTGGGAAAAAGCCACACTGTTGCTGAGGGCAATGGTGGGCATGTACAAAAGGGAGTACACCAAAATAACCCAGTAAAAGGTTTGGCTGTTGTCAATTTTGGTGGCCAAGAAAAGCAGGGCTGCCCCCAACAAGTGCAAGACGCCCATGATGCGTTGGGCGGCAAAAAAACGGTCGGCAACCATGCCCACAAAAAAGGGTGAAATCATGGTGGCAATGGCCAGTGCACCATAAGTGGCACCAATTTGAACCCCATTGGCCATCAAAGGCGATTCGCCCATGTAAGTACCCATGGTAACATACCAGGCGCTCCAAATAAAATACTGCAAAAACATCATGGCAGCCAAGGCAATGCCGGAACTCATTTTCATGTGCAATCGTTTGAAGACTGAAAATAAGCAATCCTTGCCATCAACCCAAGGCTTGGAGAATATCGGCCAGGATATCGTCTTTGTCTTCTAAGCCTGCGCTGATGCGGATCAAGCCAGGTCCTATGCCCACGGCTGCCCGGTCTGCCTCGCTCAATTTGGCGTGGGTGGTGCTGGCCGGGTGAGAAGCAATGCTGCGGGCATCACCCAAATTGGCGGTCAAAGACAAGAGTTGCAAGCGGTCCAAGAATTGTCTGCCAGCCGCCAATCCGCCTTTTACATTAAAACAAACGATGCCGCCACCGTTTTGCATTTGCTTTTTGGCAATGTCACATTGCGGGTGAGTGGCCAAAAACGGATAGCGCAAATCAACCAGGGCGGGGTGGGCCGATAATTGTTCAGCCAAGTAAAGGGCATTGCTGGCGTGTTTTTCCATGCGCACTTCCAAGGTTTCTAAACTCTTGCTCAAAACCCAGGCGTTGAAAGGAGAGAGGGCTGGTCCTGTGCTGCGACAGAACAAATAAATTTCTTTGATCAGGTCGGCTCGGCCCACTACCACTCCGCCCAACACGCGTCCCTGTCCATCAATCCACTTGGTGGCTGAATGCACCACCAGGTCGGCCCCAAAATCAATGGGGGTTTGGTTAAAGGGGGTGGCAAAGCAATTGTCAACATTTAAAATGATGCCCCTTTCTTTACACAGGGCACTGATCATTGCTATGTCCAACACGTCCAATCCAGGATTGGTGGGCGTTTCCAAGTACACCATTTTGGTATTGGGCCTGAGGGCAGCTGCCCATTCTGCTGCGCTTGCCGTGGCAGCAATATAAGAAGTCTCGATCCCGTATTTGGGCAAGTATTTGGCAATGACGGTATGGGTACTGCCAAAAATGGATTGACAAGACAAGAGGTGATCGCCTTGTTGCAACAAAGCCATCATGGAACCAAAGACGGCACCCATGCCGGAAGCCATGGCATAGCCGGCTTCAGCGCCTTCTATAGCCACCATTTTTTGGGTGAATTCCTGCACATTGGGATTGCTGAATCGGCTGTATATGTTGTCGTCGGTTTCATCGGCAAAGGCGGCCCGCATGGATTCTGCATTGTCGAAACAAAAACTACTGGTTAAAAAAAGAGGTGTGGCATGCTCACCCTGTGGGGTACGGGGTGTTTGGGTGCGGATGGCAAGGGTTGATTTTTTCACAAGTATTTAAGCGGGTTGAGGTGCAGGTGATGCAATGTGAATGGTCCAGGTGATGCTGGCCCCAGCTGCTCTTAAAGTAGCGGCAACCGAACAATATTTGTTCAAGGAAAGGGCAATGGCTTTTTCTGCTTTGTCCGGATCAATTTGGCCCGTAAAATGAAAAGCCAGTTCAATGGTTTTCCAGAGAGAAGGTTCTTTGCCTTCCTCTCTTTGGCCTTGGATAACGACCTTCATTTTTTGCAGATCTTGTTTCTGTTTTTTTAAAATGCTGACGATGTCAACACCGCCACATCCCCCCAAGCCCATCAACAAAGTTTGCATGGGCCTGATGCCTGCATTGCTTCCCCCCAAAGCGGGTGAAGCATCCATGCGCAGCTGGTGGCCCAAAGCGTCTGTGGCTTCAAAGGCATAAGCTTGGTCAACCCTTTCTAAGATAATGGTATCCATGTAGAGATTTGCTTCAAAGGTAAGCCTGCAAGGTCTTATTTTGCAGTCAATTCAGCGGCATGGAACAGTTTCATCATCCTTTTGCTTTCCCTTTGGAAAATGGTCATGTCTTGCCCAGTTTGGACATTGCTTATACCCAATTGGGCCAGCCCAATGCGGACCAAAGCAATGTGGTTTGGGTCTGCCATGCTTTAACGGCCAACAGCGATCCCAGTGATTGGTGGAAAGGATTGGTGGGCGAGGGCTGTTTGTTGGACCCCAAAAAATACTGCATCATCGGCGCCAATATATTGGGTTCTTGTTATGGCAGCACAGGTCCTTTGAGCCCGAACCCTGCTTCTGGTTTGCCCTACTATTCAGATTTTCCAGGCCTTACCATCCGTGACATGGTCAAAGCCCATGTGTTGTTGCGCCAACATTTGGGCATACGCAAGATTGCTTTGCTGCTGGGTGGGAGCATGGGTGGATACCAGGTATTGGAATGGGCAGTGATGGAACCCACTATGGTGCAAAAACTTTTTTTGATTGCAACTTCCGCTTCTGAAAGTGCTTGGGGTGTGGCTGTTCACACGGCCCAACGCATGGCCATTGAGGCCGATGCCACATGGCACCACCACCATCCCGAAGCCGGTGCCAAGGGTTTGAAAGCGGCGCGGGCCATTGGCATGCTGACTTACCGCAATTACATGACTTTTCAGGAAAAGCAAACCGATCCCGATCCCGAAAAAATAGATGGCTTCAAAGCTTCTTCCTATTTACTATACCAAGGCGACAAATTGGTGAAGCGCTTCAACGCTTATGCCTACTATATTTTAACCAAGGCCATGGATTCCCATCACTTGGGCCGAGGAAGGGGAGGAGACTTGATAGCCGTGTTGCAAACCATGCAACAGCCCACCCTCATCATGGCCATTCGGTCCGATATCTTGTGTCCGCCCGATGAACAAGCTTTTATGGCAGAACACATGCCCCAGGCCCAATTGGTGACCATTGACTCCACTTATGGGCACGATGGTTTCATCATCGAGACCGAACAAATCACCCAACACCTCAAAGCATTTATTTGACCGCTACTGGGTGGTAAATGGATTTTGCCGCCGCATATACTTGTTTTTTGTCCAAGGTCATGGGCTTGGTTTTTTGTTGCACATAGTCTTCCATTTGATCGGTATAATGGGGACTGTTTTTGCGCGCTGATGCACCATACACATTCAAGCTTTCAATGATGGGCCCATCTTTGGTAAAGCGGACCAATTCAACATAAGCTTCTCCTTGGTTGCCCTTGTACTTGCCGTCTTTGTACGGAATGCTGTACATGGGCGCCAAGACATCCATGAGGCCCGGCAAAGGAATTTCTTTGTCGCCGCGCACCAGTTTTTGAACATCGCCCAAGGTCAAGTTGGTGCGCCCAAAATCTTTGAGCATGGTATTGCGGGCTTCTAACACCAATTGGTGGGCCAAGTCTTGGGTCAAGACACGGTTTTTTTGGTAGATGCCCCCCTTGGCCACAAATGCTACTTGTAACATGAAAAAACTGCCCGCCCCTACGCTATTTGCCTCGGCCTTGCGGTCCCAGTTTTTCAATTGGTTCAAGACATCGGCCACATCGGGATAAGTGGCAGGGTCCAATAAAAAAACACTGTCGATACCCGTGGGAAAATAAAACCGATCCGGAAACTGTCGGTCAAATTTGATGCGCTTGAAATCGGCATAACTGACCTTGTCCAAGGGTGCCAGCAGTTGCGCAAAACGCATGCTGCGGTTGTTCTCCAAGGTTTCATAGCCCATGGTGGGGTCTTTGATCACAGGGTTTTCGCCCGGTCCTGTAGAATGAAAAGGGGAGTGGTTGGTGTTGTACACATAACCCGATTTGGGTTGCAAGACTTGGGGCAGATCGGCCAATGGATGCAAGTCATTCCACAGGGTTGCAGCTGTATTGCCCGGTAGGGTGCCCTTCCAATTGTAGCCCTTGTTGCGCACAGGAATGCGGCCATTGCTCACGTAATAAATGGTGTCGTAACGATCGGCATACACGATGTTGTAACCGGGAATGGCCAACATGTCCAAAGCTTTTTTGAATTCGGTAAAATTGCGGGCCTTGTTGAATCGATACCATTGTTCCAAACCCCGAATGTCCATTTGTGCCGGCATCCGAATGGAAAAGACGCCTTTTTCTGTCACCACTGTTGGCCCGTAAATGCTCCAATGGGCCTTCTTCTTCACCGATATTTTCAATGCCCCTATTTTGACTTTCAAAGGCACGGTTTTTTCTTCCAGCGTTTTCCATTCACCATCAAAGCGGTATTGCATGTTGTTGGCGGGATTCATTTCCAACTGGTATACGTCTAATTTGTCGGGGTCATTGACCGTGTGGGCCCAGCCCAAATATTCATTGGCGCCATGTAAAATGGAGGGAGCGCCTGGAAAATTGGCCCCCAAAATATTCCACCCTTCTTCACTGCACAAATGCGCTTCATAAAAAGCCACAGGCCCTTCCAAAGGCTGGTGGGCATTGATGTCCAAATAAACTTGGCCATCGGTGGTCTTGGCCGAATTGAAAGCAAATGCATTGCTGCCCTGGGTTTTGAATTGTTCGGCCAAAGGAATGGTGCCACCAAAAATGGCGCTGAGGGCTTTATCGGCCCCGGACAAAATACAGAGTTGCAAAACCGAATAACGGATCATGTCTTGGGGGGTAGCGGGAAATGCTTTTTTCAACAAAACTTCTTTGGGATGGGCAGCCGCATAAGCATTGAGGCCCGCTGCATAACCCTCCAATACTTTTTTGAAATCGGGGGCCAAGTCAGTATCGTATTTGGCTGCTACCAATTCAGGAATCCGCAAGAGGTGAACGATGTAATCAACTTGCGCACCCTTCTTACCTTGGTATTGGGCCAGCATGGCTTTGCCTGCTAACAGGCCTTGTTGAATGGTGGCAAAATCATCTTCCGCTGCTGCCCAAGCCAGGCCATAAGCTACTTCAGCATCTGTTTTGGCAAAAATGTGGGGCACACCATAAGCGTCTCGTACAATATCAATTTTGTTGGGGTCAAAAGACAATTGTGCCATGGCTTGGCTGCCTGTCAAAAGGCTAAGCACCAAGAGGGCCAGAAACTTGGTCTGAAATCCCTTAAGGGACAAGGAAGTAAAAGGCTTGCGTAATAAATGCAGTTCAACAGCAGGAAGGGACATTTTCATGTTGGTATTAACTAGTAGTATTAACTAAGAGGAGCAAAGCTAAAGGGTTTATGGACAGAACCATTTTTCCAGCAACTTGTTATCTTTACCAAAACCAATCACATGGGTATTTTGAAACAGTTTGGGGAATACCTTTTTTTGCGCAAGCCCGATCCCAACGCGCCCCGTACTCCTTGGATGAAATACATGCACGGGATGAACCGCATTTCCTTGATTGTGTTTTTGCTGGCCTTGGTCTTTATTTTGGTCAAGACCCTTGTCCTGCCTTTGTTTCGCTGAGGAATGCCATTATTTTTTCTGCTGCTTGTTTGGAAGCTTCACCGCCGGCTTGCAATTTATCTTGTAACAGCCCATATCCCAGCTTGATTTTTTCGCTTACTTGGGGGGTTAAAATGTCTTGCAATGCTTGGGTCAATTTGGGCACGGACAGTTGGTCTTGGATCAATTCTTTGACCAGTTCTTGGTCCATGATCAGGTTGACCAAGGAAATGTATTTGATCTTGATGAGGCGCTTGGCAATGGCATAACTGATGGCCGAACCCTTGTAACAAACCACTTCCGGAACGCCAAACAAAGCCGTCTCTAAAGTAGCTGTACCACTGGTGACCAGCGCTGCTTTGGCCCGTTCTAAAATGGCGTAGGTTTTGTTGTTGACCAAACGCACATTGGGATGGTCTGACAAGAATGGGGCATAAAATTGGGCTTCTTGCCCAGGGGCTTGGGCCACCACAAAAACTTCATGGGGAAACTGAGCTGCTGCCGCCAACATGAGGGGCAGTTTCAAGGCAATTTCTTGTTGTCGAGACCCTGGCAACAAGGCAATACATCCCGCCGGAATGTTTTCTACACTAGGGGTAGCTGCCCGAAATTGCGCAATGGCTTCTACCAAGGGATGGCCCACATAATGGGTTGCCCATTGCCATTGGTTGGCAAAATATGCTTGTTCAAATGGAAGAATACACAGCATCAAGTCAATGCTGGTTTTCATTTTCTTGACCCGTGCTGGCTTCCAGGCCCAGACCTGCGGAGCAATGTAATAGACCACCCGAAAACCTTGGGCCTTGGCCCATTCCGCTATGCGCAAATTGAACCCAGGATAATCCACCAAGACCAAGACATCGGGTTGCCAGGCCAGGATGTCTTTTTTGCACCATTTTAAATTACCCAAAATCGTGGGCAGGTTTTTGACCACTTCGGCAAATCCCATGAAAGCCAAGTCGCGGTAGTGTTTTACCACTTCCCCACCCGCTGCCTGCATCAGGTCACCCCCCCAGCAACGGAATACCGCGTGGGGATCGGCTTGGCGCAAGGCTTTCAAGAGGTTGCTCCCGTGCAGGTCTCCGCTGGCTTCCCCCGCAATGACATAGCATTTCATGCCCAAATGTAGCCCCTCCAGCGCAAGGAAAGGAAGGGCCAGACAAATTGTTAAAATTTTAAAAATCACTGAAAAACTAAAAAAATAGTTTGATAACTAAAAAATTAGTTTATACATTTGATTCATGACCACACCCAATAAACCACTGACCAAGGCCGAGGAGCAAATCATGCAGTCGATTTGGAAACTGGAAAAAGCCTTTCTCAAAGACATCATCGAAGCCCAGCCTGAACCCAGGCCCCATGCCAATACCGTTGCCACCATTGTCAAAATCCTTTGTGAGAAAGGGTTTGTGGGCATCAAGCCCGTGGGCAGGGTGCACGAGTATTATCCCTTGGTCAGCAAAGCGGACTATTCTTCTTCTACCATGCGCCATTTTGTAGAGGGTTATTTTGAAGGCAGTTTTGCCGAAGCCGTTTCCTTCATGGTACAGCAAAAAGACATTTCGGTAAAAGACTTGGAACTCTTGTTACAAACCATCAAGAAAAATAAATCCTAAACCATGAACAGCCTCCTCTACTACCTGTTTCAAGTGCTGCTCTGCAGTGGTATCCTGATGGGCTATTATGCATTGGTGTTGCGCGACAAAAAATTTCACCAATACAACCGTTTCTATTTGATGGGGGTAATTCTTTTGTCTTGGACCGTGCCCCTGATTGAAATCAATTGGACAGGCAAGGGCCAGGGCCAAGTAACCGAAGTAGTGAATTTTATTGCGGGACAAAATGCCCAGTGGAAACAAAGTCCTGTTTTGGTCTGGACCGGGACAGAAGTATTGGCCTTGGTAGTCTATACATTGGTGGGCGCTGTTTTGCTGGGCAAAATGGCTTGGGCTTATCGGCAATTGTGGCGACTACAAAAACAACACACGCACACGGTAGTGGGCCAGGTCAAGTTTTTCCAAACCGATTTGGGAGAAGCTCCCTTCTCTTTTTTCAACGCCATTTTTTGGAACCGCGCCATTGATCCCCAAACCCAAACGGGTCAAAAAATGATGGCCCATGAATTGGCCCACGTAAGAGAGAAACACAGTTTTGATAAAATGCTCTTGCAAGCCAACCGGGCCCTGGGCTGGTTCAATCCCTTCTTTTGGTTATTGGCCAAAGAAATGGACATGGTGCATGAATTCATTGCCGACCAAAAAGCCGTGGCCGAGGGCGATGCAGCCGCTTTGGCAGAGATCCTTTTGGCAGCTGCCCAACCCACCCGCTTTCTAGGACTGACCCATCCATTTTTCTTTTCACCCATTCAACGTCGTTTAAAAATGATTGCCTCAAAAAACAAAACATCGTTTAGCTACTTGCGCCGCATGGTAGCTTTGCCATCGTTTAGCTACTTGCGCCGCATGGTAGCTTTGCCCCTCTTGGCATTGGTATTGGTTTTGGTTTCTTTCAAGCAAAAAGATGCCAGCACTACCCGTTTGTCCATGGCCACTGTCATGGAAAACTTGGCCACCCCTGTGTTGAATGCTGGTGCTGACTTGGCTGCAAGCAGTTCTGCTACCGACACGGTGGTACTTAGTCCCGATTCGGTTTATGTGGTGCCTTCGGGTAAAAAAATCAAACTGATTGATGATCCCAATGGCACTTCTACTGTTCGAGAAATCAGGGTAGTGGGCCAAAAAGGACCAGGTTTTTCAGCAGTAGACAGCAGTCAACGCAGTACTGCCGTTTTTCTGGACAAACCCTCTACATTTAACAGCAATGGCCAAAATCCCTTGGTTATTTTGGATGGAGTTAAAGTGCCTTATGCAAAATTCAAAGACCTGAACCCCAATGACATTGCTTTGGTGAATGTAAAGAAAGACAAAACAGCCGTATTGGCTTGGGGTGATGAAGGCAAATATGGTGTCATTGAAATCTATACCAAAGCCTATTCCAAAGCGAACAAAATTAATGTAGCAGCCATTCCTGTTGAAGGCCATCCCCTGCCAGGTTTAGAAGGTCAAGAACATAAAGTGGTAGAAGGTAAGCCATTGAAAGTGGTAGAGGGCCGAAAATTAACCGGTTACAGCAAAGGGCAAGTAGACAGCATGCGCAGTACCCAACATGGGGAAGTGATTGAAGTAGAAGGCTATGCTTTACCTGAAGCGCCCAAAGTGGTAGAAAAAACTACTTTGGTCTTGAATGGCCGCGTCATTTCTTGGAAAGACCTTGAAAACATGCCTGCTGATCGCATTGCTGGCATCAAAATAGAAAAAGGAAAAGGAGGATCAGCCAAGAAAATCATCATCTTGGAAAAAGTTCCCAAAAACATTGAAGTCATTCAATACACAGAGCAGGAATTCAAAAAAGAACCCCCACCGCCACCACCAGCCCAGAAAAAGAAATCAACTGCGCCTCCACCTCCCCCGCCGCCAGTGAAAAAATCCAACTAGGCCAACCATTTCCACAACAGCCCCAGTGCCGCATAACCGCAAGTAGCCATGAAAACGCCCCTTGCGGTTTTGTGTTTTTCGGTATTGGTGAACCAGGTAAACCAAGCCACAGAAACCAAGAGGGCCAAGCTCAACACGCCTGTCAACAAACTGCTTTGT
>RDYY01000114.1 GCA_004293505.1 Sphingobacteriia bacterium
GACCACTTGGGCAAAAGAGGTGACGTGATCTATTATGGCGCCGATGACGATGGATCTGGTACCGTTGGGGTCATGCAAATGGCTGAAGCTTTTGCCGCAGCTGCCAAAAAAGGAGACAAACCCCGTCGCACCATTGCTTTCATGGCCGTGAGTGGAGAAGAGAAAGGGCTTTGGGGCTCGGACTATTATTCTGAACACCCCATTTTTCCTTTGGACAAAACAACAGCCAATTTGAATACCGACATGATTGGCCGGGTAGACACAGAGCGCAAATCAGCTGATACCCTCAGTTATATTTATGTGATTGGTCACGACAAACTGAGCAGTGAATTGCCCATCATCAACGAAGGGGTCAACAAACAATACACCCAATTGACTTTGGACTACAAATACGATGACCCCAAAGACCAGAACCAAATTTACTACCGTTCTGACCACTACAATTTTGCCAAAAAAGGCGTTCCCATTTTGTTTTTCTACGATGGCATGTTGCAAGCCGATTACCACCGTCCTACCGATACCGTTGAAAAAATCAATTTTGACTTGATGGAAAAAAGAGCAAAACTGGTTTTCCATACTGCCTGGGTGATGGCGAATCGCGACAACATGCTCAAGCGCGATACGCCCTTGAACATGCCCAACAGCCGATAAAGCCTAGACTGGTTTCTCCTTAAAAGGAGAACAACATAACCCAAAAAAAAGGGCGCCTTCGGCGCCCTTTTTTTTTACCAACCCAACAAATAAGCAAAGATCAAAGGCACCACAATGGTGGCATCGCTTTCAACAATGTATTTGGGGGTATGGATATCCAGTTTGCCCCAAGTGAAATAACTCCAGAAAGGAACATCGTGCCATTCCAAGTCTTGGTACATCATGGGCACCACGCAAATGGGGAAGTCACCCGCAATACCGCCCCCAATTTGGAAAAAGCCCACGCCCTTGCCGCCGCTGTTGTGGCGGTACCAATCGGCCAACCACACCATGTATTCAATACCACTTTTCATGGTGGATGCTTTTAATTCATTCTTGATGACATAAGAAGCAAAAATGTTTCCCATGGTGCTGTCTTCCCATCCAGGTACCACAATGGGCAGGTTTTTTTCTGCAGCAGCCAACATCCAACTGTTCTTTGGATCAATTTCATAATACTGTTCCAAGTCTCCGCTCAAGAGCATTTTGTACATGAACTCGTGGGGAAAATAACGCTCTCCAGCTTGGTCGGCCGTTGACCATACTTGGTAAATGTGTTTTTGCAAACGGCGAAAAGCCTCCTCTTCTGGAATACAGGTATCGGTTACGCGGTTGTAGTGGTTTTCCAATAAGTCCCACTCTTCTTGGGGACTCAGGTCACGGTAATTGGGGACACGCTTGTAATGGCTGTGGGCCACCAAATTCATGATGTCTTCTTCTAAGTTGGCACCCGTACAACTGATGATGGCCACTTTGTCTTGGCGAATCATCTCGGCCAAGCTCAAACCCAACTCGGCCGTACTCATGGCACCCGCCAAGCTGACCAGCATTTTACCGCCTTCCAGCAAATGGGTTTCATAGCCTTTGGCAGCGTCTACCAAAGCTGCCGCATTAAAATGGCGGTAGTGGTGTTGGATAAATTGTGAAACAGGTCCTTTGCTCATGGTATGCGGTTTAGGGCGCAAAAGTAAAATTTTATGCTCATTGGGCACCAAAACAAATGGTTAACTTGTGGCCACCCACTGCAAAACCATGATTTTGTCGCCAAAACCCTGGAACCGCCCCTTTTTCAACGACCCTGCCAAGACCCGCTGGGTCTATGTTGCCGCTTGTGTGTTGGTGTCCCTGAAAATCATGTTCCTGGAAACTTGTGACAATTATGATTGCTTCCAAGCATCGCATTTTCATTTGGTCAAGCAATGGGACCTGTATTTGATGTTCCCCGCCGAACACCACACCGAATACAATTACAGTCCGTTTTTTGCTTGGCTCATGGGCGCTTTTGCCTACCTGCCCAACAAGCTGGGCATATTGGTTTGGAACCTCTTTAATCTTTTTCCATTTTTATTGGCCGTGCGGTGGTTGCCCCTGGACAAAACCCAGCAAAATTTCTTGTACTGGTTTTGCTTGATCGAATACATCACTGCGGCCGAGAACGTGCAAACCAATGCCACTGTGGCAGCTTGTATCATGTTGGTGGTGGTCTATCAAATGGCAGGCAGTACCAGCCGCGCTGCTTTTTTTCTGGTGGCCGGCGCTTTTTTTAAAATCTATGTGCTAACAGCAGGGGTGTTTTTCTTGCTCTATCCCAAAAGGGGAAGGTTTTTCTTGCAAGCCCTGGGTTGGGCCCTGTTGTTTTTTGCAGCCCCCCTTACCCTGGTTTCTTTGGACCAATTGTTGTTTTTGTACAGCAGCTGGTTCCAGCGCCTACAATTACAGACCGTGCGGGATTCCCTTAGCTTAACGGGATTGGTGGAGCGGGCGCAGGTACCGGGATTTGGCCAAGGTGCAACCATCCTCTTGGGTTTAGCAACTGTGCTGCTGCCGCTTTTTTTTCCATCGCTTTACCAACAACGCAAAAAACAATTGCAATACCTGGCTTTGGTGTTGATGTTTACCGTTGTCTTTAATCCAGGTGTAGAATCGCCCAGCTACATCATTGCCTTACCAGGCGTGGCGCTGTGGTATGTATTGAGCGAGAAAAACAGGGGGCAGTTTTGGTTGCT
>RDYY01000115.1 GCA_004293505.1 Sphingobacteriia bacterium
GTGATGCCACTGCCTGCTGCAAAAGCCAAGTAATTTCCTTTTACTTGCTGGGATACCATGGCGCCAAATTTCCCGGCTGGCGGCATGACTTCTAAGCTGTCTCCCACTTGTAAGACCTCGTGTACATAGCTGGAAAATTTTCCGCCAAGTACTTTCTTGATGGCCACTCTACACTCGCCTTCAGCAGGGCTGCTGCAAATGGAATAAGACCGCCGCAATTCTTCTCCACCCACAATCTTTTTAAAAGTCAAGTATTGGCCTGGCGTATAAACAAAGCTAGACTTGAGGTCTACAGGAATCTCCAGGACCAAAGAACAAGCATCGGTGGTTTCTGCCTGTAAGGCTTTCACTTTTAAAGTATGAAATACAGTAGCCATATCAAGGTTTTAGGCCACCCACCAACATGCTGACCATGTTTTCGGTAAGGGCATCTGCGTTGATTTTTTGGGTGGAACGGTGCCAGCTTTCAATGCCGCCAATGGCATGCAACAAAATCAGGACCACGGTGGGGGCATCCATTTTCTTGATTTGTTTTTGCTTCATGCCTTCTTCCACAATGGCCGCAAAGCGTTTGCGGTACATGCGGCGTTGGTTTTGAAAATTGGAGAGATAAGGATCTTCTAAATATTTCCATTCCCGGTCGCTCACATATACTTCTTCATAATGTTCAATCATTTCGGCTATGTGAAAGCGAATCAGGTCTTCCACTTTTTGCAGGGCAGTGATTTTTTTGCTTTCGGTTTCATCCATGTGTTGCATGAACCGGTTGGCCACACCAAAACAGAGTTCGTGCAACAGTTCGGTTTTGGATTTGATGTGGTTGTACAAGCTGGCGGCTTCTACCCCCACGGCTTCCGCCAAATCCCTCATGCTGGAAGCTTTAAAGCCCTTCTCCCGAAACAGGGAAGCCGCTTTGCCCACAATGAGTTCTTTGCGGGAACCATTTTTTTCAATTTTTATCCTGGCCATGTTGCGAATGTAATAAACTAACGAACGTTAGCAATTAATTGTTTAATTATTTTGGATTTCGTTAGTGTAAAACCCTTCTGGCCTCCCCAAAACCCTTCTGGATCTTCTTTATTTGCGCCCAGACCACCGAAAGCCAACGGGATGCCCTAATTTCGCCCCCCGATAACAAAAACCAAACCATGTCTTTAGTCGTTGTCGGATCCATGGCCTTTGATGCCATTGAAACTCCCTTTGGGAAAAGTGATAAAATCATTGGCGGAGCCGGCACCTATATAGCCTGGTGTGCTTCCAATTTTACCCCAGTCAAGCAAATTTCAGTAGTTGGGGGCGATTTCCCTCAGGCCGAAATGGATGAACTTACCGCCCGTGGGGTGGACTTGGCCGGTGTGCAAGTGAAAAAAGACGAGAAAACCTTTTTCTGGAGTGGCCGTTACCACATGGACATGAATTCTCGAGATACATTGGATACCCAATTGAATGTTTTGGAAAATTTTCAGCCCGTGGTGCCCGAGGCTTTCCAAGATTGTGAATTCTTGATGTTGGGTAACTTGGTACCTGCTGTTCAACGCAGTGTCATCGAGCAACTCAAGAACCGGCCCAAGTTAATTGTCATGGACACCATGAATTTCTGGATGGAAATTGCCATGGACGATTTAAAGCAAACCATTGCTATGGTGGACATGCTCTTGGTAAACGACAGTGAAGCCCGTCAGTTGAGTGGTGAATATTCTTTGGTCAAAGCCGCGGCTAAAATCTTGACCATGGGTCCCAAATACCTCATCATCAAAAAAGGGGAACACGGGGCCTTGCTCTTCCATGGCAAAAACGTGTTTTTTGCCCCAGCCCTACCTTTGGAAGAAGTCTTTGATCCCACTGGTGCGGGAGACACTTTTGCTGGCGGCTTTATCGGCCATTTGGCCAAAACCAAGGACCTCAGTTTTGAAAACATGAAAACTGCCATCATTTATGGCTCGGCCATGGCCAGTTTTTGTGTGGAGAAATTTGGGACACAGCGCTTGCGCGAAATCACCAAAACCGATATTGACAACCGCTTGCAAGAGTTTGTACTTTAGGATAAAACACTAAAATAACCCTGGGGTAAAAATCTCTTTGGGGCAAAGAATAATAAAATGAAAGTAGCCGTAATAGGTGCCACTGGATTGGTGGGCACCAAAATGTTGCAAATCCTGGCAGAGCGACATTTCCCTGTGACCGAATTGGTCCCTGTTGCCTCTGAGCGCAGTGTGGGCAAAACTGTTTCCTTTCAAGGGAAAGAACATGTGGTGGTGGGCATGCAAGCTGGAATTGATGCCCAGCCAGCCATTGCTTTGTTCTCAGCTGGTGGCAGCACTTCATTGGAGTGGGCACCCCGCTATGCTGCCGCAGGCATTCGGGTGATAGACAATTCCTCGGCTTGGCGCATGGATCCCACCAAAAAATTGGTGGTGCCAGAAGTAAACGCCGATGCCTTGACCCCAGAAGATTTTGTGATAGCCAATCCCAATTGCTCTACCATTCAAATGGTGGTAGCTTTGCAACCCTTGCACAAAGCTTATGGCATCAAACGCGTGGTGGTCTCTACCTACCAAAGTGTAACAGGCACAGGCAAAAAAGCCGTTGACCAACTGTTCAATGAGCGCAAAGGCATAGACGGAGAAATGGCTTATGCTTACCCCATAGACCTCAACGCCATCCCTCAAATAGATGTTTTCTTGGACAATGGCTACACCAAGGAAGAAATGAAAATGGTGAACGAGACCAAGAAAATCATGCAGGATGACAGCATTCGGGTAACC
>RDYY01000116.1 GCA_004293505.1 Sphingobacteriia bacterium
GCTGACCCTTGTTACATAAGGGTTTTGGCTGAATAGAAAAGATTTAAAAAAAACACCAAAAATATTTTGATGATTGGCAAAAGCGAATAAATTTGTCGGGTTAACCAACTAATTAAAAACACATCTATGAACAAAGCTGAATTGATCGCTCACCTGGCTGACGAAGCAGGTATCACCAAGACCCAAGCCAATGCTACACTGGACGCCTTTGTAGAAGCCGTGACCAAAGCCCTGAAAAAAGGCGACAAAGTTACCTTGGTAGGTTTCGGTACTTTCTCTGTTTCTAAGCGTGCAGCCCGTACAGGTCGTAACCCCCAAACAGGTGAAACCATCAAAATCAAAGCCAAGAAAGTTGCCCGCTTCAAAGCTGGTAAAGAATTGAGCGGTAAGCTCTAATGGTGCTGATCCAAAAGAATTGAACCCCGCTTTCGCGGGGTTTTTCTATTTTTACACCCATTTCAAAACTCAATAAAACCAAGCATCATGGGCAGAGGTGATAAAAAAACCGCCAAGGGCAAGCGTTTCCAAGGATCATTTGGAAAATCCAGACCCGCCAATACCAAGAAAACAACTGCAACAGCAGCGGCAGCAACAGAAGCAGCCGCACCCGCTCCGGCCAAAAAGGCCGCCAAAGCAGCCAAATAATTTCGGCGCCCCTTGGGCGCCGTTTTTTTTACACGGAGCGGGCAATTTCTGCCAAGGCTTTTACCAACAAATCCAAATCGGACAAACGGGTATATACGTGTGGGGTAATGCGCACGCAACTGATGTTTTCCCACACAATGCCTACCGAATGAATGTGGTATTTGGACCACAATGCTTGGTCAATTTGAGCTGGGGTTTTTCCTGCTATGCTAACGCCTGCAATGGCACAGGAGTACGCGGGCTGCAAAGAAGTATGCAAACGCACACCTGGAATGGATTGCGCGCGGCCCGCCCAGTAATCTTTTAAATAGCGGATGCGGGCCTCTTTGCGGGCCGCGCCAATGGCTTCATGAAAATGAATGGCTTCTCCAATGCCCTGCTCAATGGGAAAACTGCGGGTGCCCAGGTTTTCAAATTTGCGGATGTTTTGGGATTGGCTGGGTTCGGCGCAAATCAAAGGCCAAATTTTTTCTATTTTTTCTCGCTTGATCCAAAGCATACCAGACCCAATGGGGGCACTCAAGAATTTGTGCAAGCTGGTGCCAAAATAATCTGCGCCCAATGCAGGTACAGCAAAATCCAGTAAGCCAAAACTGTGGGCCCCATCCACCAAAACCTCAATCCCTTTGGCATGGGCCATGTCGGCAATTTTTTTCACGGGCAAAATTTGCCCTACCCAATTGATCACATGGGTAAGGTGCAACAATTTGGTCCGGGGGGTGATGGCAGCTGCAAAAGCATCCACAATGGTTTGATCGTTTTCTATGGGAAAATCAAAGTTTAATTGTTTATACACCACCCCATCGCGCAAAGCCCGCTGCTTCCACGCTTGGATCATGTTGGGGTAATCTTGTTTGGTGCCCACCACTTCATCTCCTTTTTGCAAAGGCAACCCATAAATGACCGTGTTCAAAGCTTCGGTGGCATTGCGGTTGATGGCAATTTCTTCAGGGTCGGCCCCCGCCAATGCGGCCAATTGCCGACGCAAGGGTTCGCGGCCTTGGTCCAATATGCGCCACATGTAGTAAGAGGGTCCTTGGTTGGCTATTTTATTGTATTTCTCTACAGCATCTTGCACCACTTGGGGTGAGGGGCTCACCCCACCATTGTTCAAATTGATGAGGCCAGAAGGCACGGTATAAGCCTGTTGCACAAAAGACCAATAGTCTTCATCTACAGCAACAGCATCAAGTGAAAGGCCTTTTAATGGGGCGCTGGCCCGGGCAAAATCAGCTGCTTGTAACGTTTGAAAAAGGCCTTGTCCGGCAAAAACACCCACCCATGTGCCTACTTGTTGAATAAAGTTGCGCCGATTGCCCATGCCTAAAATTTAGGGTTAAGTTAAACATTTGCCTTTGTTCCAAGGTTATCTTTGCACCATGAAC
>RDYY01000117.1 GCA_004293505.1 Sphingobacteriia bacterium
TGGATGGATTGGCCGCTGGGGTCAGCGCCATCATTGGCATTGGTTTGGGCTTGTTTGTGTACGTGAGTGGCAACTACAAATTTGCCGACTACCTCAACATCATGTACATCCCCAACCTGGGTGAGCTCTCCATTTTTGTGGCCGCTTTTGTGGGGGCATGCATTGGCTTTTTGTGGTACAATGCTTATCCCGCACAAGTCTTCATGGGCGACACGGGTTCTTTGGCCTTGGGTGGTATCATTGCTTCACTGGCCATCATTGTGCGCAAAGAATGGTTGATTCCTATTTTTTGCGGGGTCTTCTTGGTCGAAAACCTCAGTGTCATGATCCAAGTGGGGTATTTCAAATACACCAAGAAAAAATACGGGGAAGGGCGAAGGGTGTTTTTGATGAGTCCCCTTCACCACCACTACCAGAAAAAAGGATTTCACGAAAGCAAGATTGCTGTTCGGTTTTGGATCGTCACCATTTTGTTGGTGGTATTCTCTGTTGTCACTTTAAAAATTCGTTGAGCATTGTCTAAGCAATTGGTCATATTGGGTGGTGGCGAAAGCGGAGTTGGAGCAGCATTGCTGGCCCAACAACAAGGCCATGCTGTTTTCTTGAGCGATGCGGGACAACTGAAAGAAAAGTACCGCCGCGAATTGGAAGCCGCTGGCATTGCTTACGAAGTGGGTGGCCACAGCGCTGAGCGCATTTTGGCGGCCGATGAAGTGGTCAAAAGCCCCGGCATCCCCGAGAAAAACGAAATGGTCAAAGCCATTCGGGCCAAGGGCATTCCGGTGATAGGTGAAATTGAATTGGCTTTTCGCTACAAGGGCAACAGCAAAATCATTGCCATCACGGGCAGCAATGGCAAAAGCACCACCACAGCTTTGATCCACCACATTTGTACGGTAGCTGGTTTGGATGCCGCCTTGGTGGGCAATATTGGCTACTCCTTTGCCAAGCAAGTGGCCGAAGATCCCCGTCCCTGGTATGTATTAGAGATCAGTTCTTTTCAACTGGACGATGTCCAAACCTTTCGCCCCGAAGTGGCGGTCTTGCTTAACATCACGCCCGACCATTTGGATCGTTACAATTACATATTTGACAACTATATCCAAAGCAAATTCAAGATTACCCAAAACCAAACAGCAGCTGATCATTTCATTTATTGTTTGGACGACGATACCATTACCCATCATCTCTCTCTACTAACCCTTCTCGCAAACCCATTACCATTTTCTATGAAACAGGAAGTCAAAAAAGGCGGCTACATCAAAGGTGACCAAATGATGCTGCGCATCCAAGAAGAACGCGTCAGCATGAGCATCTACGATTTCGCCCTGAAAGGAAAGCACAACCAGTACAATACCATGGCAGCGGGCATTGCGGCTTCTACCATTGGCATCCGAAAAGAAAAAATCCGCGAAGCCGTCAACAATTTTCACAGCTTGGAACACCGCATGGAATTTGTGGCCATGGTGCGCGGCGTAGAGTTCATCAACGACAGCAAAGCCACCAACGTCAATTCTACTTGGTATGCGCTGGAGAGCATGAGCAAACCCACGGTTTTGATTTTGGGCGGAACCGACAAGGGCAACGACTATTCTTTGATCACCGACCTGGTCAAAGAAAAAGTAAAAGCCATTGTGTGCATGGGAACCGACAACAGCAAAATCTTGGCTGCTTTCAAAGAGGTGGTGCCAGTCATCGTTGAAACCGATTCGGCCAAGAAAGCCGTGAATGCTGCTTTCAAAGCGGCCAGCAAAGATGATGTGGTCTTGCTGAGCCCTGCTTGTGCCAGTTTTGACCTGTTTAAAAACTATGAAGACCGCGGGGTACAATTCAAAGACGCCGTAAAAGAACTCTAAACCCTTTTCATGCCTGCTTTCAACGATACCCTGTTTTCTCAAATTCCTTCGGTGGAAGGGGTGCGCCAGCAATTGGTGACCCGCACCCGGGGTGACAAATACATATGGGGCATTGTGTTGTTGTTGTCACTGGCATCCATCTTAGTGGTCTATTCCGCCACGGGTTCTTTGGCATTTGTTCAAGCAAATGATCTTCACGGTAGTGGGTTTGTTGTTGATTTATTTCTTGCACCGGGTCAATTACACTTTGTTTTCGCGCATCGCTACTTTGCTTTTTTTGGCTTCCATTCCGCTGTTGCTCTACACCCTTTTCTTTGGCGCCAAAATCAATGACGGCAGCCGATGGATCAAATTGCCCATCATCAACCTTACCATCCAAACGTCTGATTTTGCCAAGCTGGCCCTTTTCATGTACATCTCTAAAATGCTCAGCAAAAAGCAAGAAGTCATCAAAGATTTTCGAAAAGGTTTCTTGCCCGTGGTTACACCCGTCTTGATCATCTGTGCCCTCATCATGCCGGCCAACCTGTCCAACGCTTTGCTCACGGGGGCAACAGCCCTCTTGCTGATGTTCATTGGCCGCATTTCTTTCAAACACATTTTCTTGACCATTTTCTTGGCGGCCATTCCGGTCAGCTTCATCATTGCTGTGGCCATGCTCACCTATGAGGGCAAGGTTCGGGAAGACATCAGCAAACCAGTGGTGGCCGAAAAAATGAAATCGGTGGGCCGATTTGGTACTTGGGTCAAAAGGGTCCAAGATTTTATTTATGCAGCTGATGCCGAAACGCCTTACCAAGTGCAACAAGCCAAAATGGCCATCTCCAACGGAAGCTTGTTTTTTGGTTTGGGACCGGGCAATTCTCGCCAACGCAATTTTTTGCCCCAGGCTTACAACGATTTTATTTATTCCATCATCATAGAAGAATATGGTTTGTTGGGGGGAGCCATATTGATGTTCATTTATTTGGTCTTCCTGTTTAGGTGCATCAGTATTTTTAGGCGCTGCCCCTATGCGTTTGGTGCTTTCTTGGCTTTGGGACTCAGCTTTACTTTGGTCATCCAAGCCATTGCCAACATGGCGGTAAACGTCAATATTGTGCCGGTAACGGGCGTTACCCTTCCTTTGGTCAGCATGGGTGGTTCTTCCTTCTTGTTCACTTGTGCAGCCATTGGCATCATCTTGAGTGTGGCCCGCAACGTGGAGCAGTCAGAAGGAAAATTAGCTGCGGCTGTTTCACCTGCAGGCACCAACCTTTCTTCACCCCAAAACACAAAAGCCTGATGTCAGCAAAATTCATCATAGCAGGCGGAGGAACGGGGGGACATATTTTCCCAGCCATTGCCATTGCACAGGCATTGCAGAAAGCCCAACCCAGTGCAGAATTTTTGTTTGTGGGGGCCAAAGGAAAAATGGAAATGGAGAAAGTGCCCCAAGCGGGCTACAAGATAGAGGGCTTGGACATCGTGGGTTTTAACCGCCGACAGTGGTGGAAAAAC
>RDYY01000118.1 GCA_004293505.1 Sphingobacteriia bacterium
GCCGCATAGTCATTAATTTGGGCACAAAACTAACACAAAAGGCCTTACCCCTTACATTTGTTCCATGGGCCAAATCTTGTACAGAAGCTTTGTCTTTCTTTATCCTGTGGTGGCACGCTTGTTGGCCTTTTTTCAACCCAAAGCCAAAGCTTGGGTAAAAGGGCGGCAGAACATTTGGGCAACCATAGAAAATGGAATGCAAGACCTGCAAGGGCCGGTTATTTGGATGCATTGTGCTTCAACTGGCGAGTACGAACAAGGTCGTCCCCTCTTGCATGCCCTTCACTTGGCCCATCCCCAGCATGCCATTGTGCTCAGTTTTTTTTCACCTTCTGGCTTTTCGCTGTATCAACATGACCCACTGGCCAACAGGGTATTTTACCTCCCCATGGACCATCCCCTTGCTGCCCAAAAATGGTTGGCATTGGTCCACCCCCAATTGGCCATTTTTGTGAAATATGAATTTTGGTTTTATTACCTACAAGCCCTAAAAAAAGCCCAGGTACCTGCCCTTTTGGTGAGCGGGATTTTCCGCCCCGACCAACTATTTTTTGCTTGGTACGGTGGCTTTTTCCGCAGGATTTTGGCCAGTTTTTCACACCTTTTTGTACAAGACCAAAATTCGGCTGATTTATTGCAGCAAGCAGGTATTCAACAATGCACCATTGCTGGCGATACCCGATTTGAGCGGGTGTTGGAAATTGCCCAAAACTGGCAACACATTCCAGGCTTGGCCGAGTTTTGTCAAGACCAAAGGGTTTGGGTCATGGGCAGTACTTGGTCCAAGGACGACCAATCAGAGCTGGTCAAATACATGACAAATACTTATCCATCATTGCGCTTTGTGGTGGCACCGCACGAATTGAGTCCTGAACGAATAAGGGAGTGTTTGGCCGTTTACCCTGATCCCATTTTGTATTCAAATTATTTGGCCCTATCAGAAAAGGAACGCCAACAAAACCCAAACCGTAGTTTGGTAGTAGACAAAATGGGATTGTTGAGCCGATTGTACAAATACGGAGAAATGGCTTTTGTGGGCGGCGGTTACGACAAAGAGGGCGTTCACAATACTTTGGAAGCAGCAGCTTTTGGCAAACCCCTTTGCTTTGGACCAATCTATGAAAAATACAAAGAAGCCGTTGACTTGGTAGCCCTTGGCGCCGCCAAAACCGATTTTCATGGCAATCCCCTAACGACGCAAATAGACGCTCTCTGGAACAATGCACAATTGCGCCATGAAATGGGAAAAAAAGCTTTGGATTATGTTCAACAAGGAGCAGGTGCCACGGAGAAAATCATGGCACATGTTCATGAAAATCTTCTCCTGACCAAATGATCAAACTGGCGAGCCGATTCGGGATGGTCTTCCCAACCCAATTTTACTTTTAATTCTCTTTGGATCCAATATTGGGCCTCAGCATAAATGTTGAACCCGTTGATGGTACGGATGCTGCGTTCAAACATGTTGTCGTCATCTCGGAACAAATCCCGCACAAATTTAATCCGCTCTTGTAGGGAGATGGCTTTTCGCAGATCGCGGATGGGACTGTCTTCTAATAGCGTCAGCACTTCAGTGTGGGCTTCCTCTTCGGGTGCAAACAAGGGGTAAATTTCTTTTTTGGGCTGGCTGTCGGTATGAAAGGCCTTGGCTTTTTCCAAGGGAGCAAATGAGGGTTTGGCCGCTGGTAATTCAAGTTTTTCAACTGGTTGCTCAGCTGCTGCAAAGGCCGAGGCCAAAACAGCTGCTACTGTTTCATCGGGTACTAATGCTTGAGTGGTTTGCAGCGGCTCAGAAGCAATGGGTGCACGGTGTTGTTGGGAGGGCAAAACCACAGAAACTTTGCCACGGACTTCAACCGCAGTAAAAGCTTGGCCTTCCATGCATTGCAACAAGCAGAGTGCAGTTTGTCGCAATTCTGCTGCTGGAGCTTGCGAACGGTACTGTTCCGTCAATTTCTGGATCAAAGTGCCGACTCTTTCCATGGGATACAATACTTTTGAGGTGATGGGGTAACCTATTGAGAT
>RDYY01000119.1 GCA_004293505.1 Sphingobacteriia bacterium
TAGAGCTTGTGGGCACTGGCATCGTAGAGGTCCAGCTTGTCGCCAATAAGGGGAATGCCGGGAATTTTTTTGCCGGGATTAAAGAAGAGCATTTTTAATTGCTCCTTGTTTTTCTCCAAGCCTTTTTTGCCACTGGTGCCGCGCAAGCGGCCCGTGACAATATTGTCTTCGCCACAAATTTCTCCTTGGGTAAAAAACAGCGAAGCATAAAGTTCGGGGGTGGTGTAATTGTATTCTCCTTTGCGATCATAAAAATCGCCCGTTACTTTTTCTTCCAAGACTTCCATGGTGCGGCAATTGCCCTTGCGCAGTTGGCGGGTCTTGCTGCTGAGGCTGGCTTGGGTCTTGCCTTTTTTGTCCAGCATTTGGATGTCGTTGTAAGCGCTGTAACCCATGATGCGCAGGTTGCGAAAAGCCTTGTAAAACGTCGTGTCTTCTTGGATTTGCTTCAGCAGGGCTTTGTAGTCAAAATTGTTGCGCACCACTACCTCGGCCAAGGTAAAGCGGCCCTCGTCTATGACAACAGAAGTGTCCTTGCTGCGCTGGCCAGTGGGCAATGTTTGTGCCGACAAACCAAAATTAAAGCCCATCAAAAGGCCAACAAAACCCAAGGCCAAAGCATTGCCTTTTCTCACTTGGCAAAACTCATTTTATAATCCACTTTTACTTTGCCCTTGCTGATGTCATTGAGCTTGCCCTGCAACATTTTTTTCTTCAAGGGTTTCAGGTAGTCAATGAAAAGTTTTCCTTCAATGTGGTCGTATTCGTGCAAAATGATGCGCGCCGTGATGCCGGTAAACGTAGCGCGCTGTGGTTTGAAATCTTCGTTCAAATAACTGATGGTTACGTGCTGGCCCCGCAGGATGTCTTCGCGAATTTTGGGAATGCTCAAGCAACCTTCATTGTAAGCCCATTCCTGACCCGTAATGGATTCCACCTTGGCATTGATGAAAACACCTTTGTAACCCGGACGGTCGGCATAGGTTTGCATTTCTTCTTCTTCCATGTCTTGAAACATTTGGGCACTGTCGATCACAAAAATGCGCACATCCTTGTTGACCTGTGGAGCGGCCAAACCCACGCCACTGGACGCATACATGGTCTCCCACATGTCGTCAATAAAAACCTTTAATTGCGGGTAATCGGCATCTATGTCACGGGCCAATTTGCGCAAAACGGGGGCGCCATAAGCCACAATGGGAAGAATCATTTTTCTACGCTTGTTGAAGCGCAAAGGTAAACCGAATGCAGCGGACGACAAAGCCTGCTTTAGGTGTTCTGCTCGGCCAGCCAAGCCTGTAACATGATGGTGGCCGCCAGCTTGTCAACATTGCCCTTTACCCTTCTGTCTTTTTTCTTCATGCCCATTTGCACCATGGCTTCTACCGCGCGTTTGGAAGTATAGCGTTCATCCACATATTCAATGGGTATCTGGGGCAGGGCTTTCTCGATCAAGACCCGGGCTTTGCGCACCAAGGCCGTGGCATGGGTGGGGCGATCGTCCAAGTCCAAGGGCTCGCCCATCAGGATGCGGTCTACAGTCTCTTGCGCACAATAAGTTTTTAAAAAAGGAATCAGTTGGGGGGTCTCCAAAGTCGTGAGGGCCGATGCAATGATTTGCAAGGGATCGGTCACGGCCAAGCCCGTTCTTTTTAAACCATAATCAATGCACAAGATGCGGCCCATGTGTAGATTTATAAGGAAGAAGAAAAAATTACCTGCCAGCACAAATCGGCCCCCACCAAAAGACCAAAGACCACAGAAGCAATGCCATTGGCCGTCATGAAAGCCAGGTTAACCCGGGACAAATCGGTGGGCTTGACCAAGCTTTGTTGAAAGACCAAGAGACCCACAAACACTGCAGCGCCCAAAGCATAGAGCACATGAAAAGGACCTGCCCAACCCGCCACCACAATGCACAAGGCACTGAGCACGTGCAGGACCCGAGAAACCCGCAAAGCCCGGGCTGCACCCAACCAAGCAGGAATGGAATGCAAACCTTTTTCGCGGTCAAAGCCTATG
>RDYY01000145.1 GCA_004293505.1 Sphingobacteriia bacterium
CCCAATCAAACCAAAATAATGGTCCCCATGCAAATGAGAAATGAAAACATGGTTCAATTTCCCCCTTTTGACCTTGTAACGGGACAATTGCATTTGGGTACCTTCGCCACAATCAATGAGTAATATTTGGTCTTGTAGGGTGATGACTTGGGCCGTGGGATGGCGGTCGTAAGCGGGGAGGGCCGAATTGTTGCCTAAAATGGTCACACCTATCATACCGAGTGGGATTCTCCCTAAAACGCAGAAACCCTTGATATATTTTACCCATTTGTCCAAGGATTTTGCAGGAAATCAGATAAAAAACCCATAAAAATTGCCCATTTTCAGCAAATTTTCATACCTTTGCACGCAATAAAAAACCAAGAAAGAGTCTATTCGGAGTCTATTAAACACAAAGAGATGCCTTATTTAACCACAGAAAAGAAAGCCAGCATTTTTGCTGCATTCGGCGGCAAAGCCACCAACACGGGATCCATCGAAGGACAGATTGCCTTGTTGACCGAAAGAATTTCACACATTTCTAAGCACCTGCAAAAGAACAAACACGACCATTCCACCCAACGTGGTTTGATGCAAATGGTAGGACAGCGCAAGCGCTTGTTGACCTATCTGCAAAAGCACAACCTGACTGGATACCGTGCTTTGATTGAAAAACTCGGTCTGAGAAAATAATTTCTTTTCCGATGACATAAAACCATTCCCAACCGTCCACCAAAGGCTGTTGGGAATAGTTGTTTTATCTGGTAGCTTCCATTTATTCATCGGCCCACCAAAGGGCCCACCATTTTTTATCTATGTTAACACAACCCATCAGTGTTTCTTTTGACCTGGGCAATGATCGCCAGGTTACCCTGGGTACCGGCAAACTGGCGCGCCAGGCAGACGGTGCCGTTACTGTGCAACAAGGCAATTGCATCATCATGGCTACCGTGGTAGCCAACAAGGACCCCAAAGACGGACAAGATTTTTTCCCTCTGAGTGTGGATTACCAAGAAAAATTTGCTTCCGCAGGTCGCATTCCTGGTTCTTTCTTCAAGCGCGAAGCCCGTTTGAACGATTATGAAATTTTGACCAGCCGTTTGATTGACCGCGCTTTGCGTCCCTTGTTCCCAGAAGACTATTTGTGCGATGTACAAGTATTGGTCAGCTTGGTGTCCAGTGATGCAGAAGTGTTGCCTGATTCTTTGGCTTGTTTGGCTGCTTCAGCCGCTTTGGCCGTTTCGGATATTCCCATCAAAGAAATCATTTCTGAAGTGCGCATTGGCCGCATCAACGGACAATTCATTGTTAACCCTACCCGCAGCCAATTGGAGCAAAGCGATTTGGAATTCATCATTGCTGCCACTGAGAAAAACCTCATGATGGTAGAAGGTGAAGCCAAAGAATGTTCTGAAGCAGAACTGGTAGAAGCGCTGCAACTGGCCCACGATGCCATTCGTGGACAAATCAAGGCCCAAGCTGAATTGCGTGCCAAAGCAGGTGTAACCACCAAGCGCGATTACAAAAAGCCCGAGCAAGACGAAGCCATCAAAGAAAAAGTGTACGCTTTTGCCCAACAGCGCGTGTACGAAATTTCCCGCAAAGGATCTGCCAAGCACGAACGTTCTGACGCTTACAGTGCTTTGAAAGAAGAGCTCATGTCCAGCCTTGGCGAAGAAGTAACCGATCTCCAGAAAAAACTGGCCAAGAAATACTACGAAGACCTGAAATGGGAAGTGGTGCGCAACATGATTTTAGAAGACCGCATCCGTTTGGATGGCCGACAACTGGACCAAGTTCGTCCTTTGGCCATGGAAGTAGAGCCCTTGCCCACACCCCATGGATCGGCCTTGTTTACCCGTGGTGAAACCCAGTCTTTGACCACTGTTACCTTTGGTACCAAATTGGACGAGCTCTTGGCCGAAACAGCCGCCAAGTCTGTCTACAATTCCTTTTTTCTCCATTATAATTTCCCTCCTTTTTCTACGGGTGAAGTAAAAATGATGCGCGGACAAAGCCGCCGGGAAGTAGGACACGGAAATTTGGCCATGCGTTCATTGAAGCAAATGATGCCCGGCAATGATTATGCGTACACCGTTCGCGTGGTCAGTGATATTTTGGAATCCAACGGTTCTTCTTCCATGGCCACGGTTTGTGCCGGCTCTTTGGCCCTCATGGATGCAGGTGTGCCTGTTGCCAAACACGTGAGTGGTGTGGCCATGGGATTGATCACCCGCGAAGATGGCAAATATGCCATCCTCACCGATATCTTGGGTGATGAAGACCATTTGGGAGACATGGACTTTAAAGTAACCGGTACCCGTGATGGTATTTGTGGGGTACAAATGGACATCAAAGTGGATGGCCTCAGCATGGAAGTAATGCGCGAAGCTTTGGAGCAAGCCCGCAAGGGTCGCCTCCACATTTTGGATGCCATGTATGATTGCATGCCAGCCCACCGACCTGAAGTAAAACCCCATGCTCCTCGCATGGTGAAGATTGTGATCGACAAAGAATTCATTGGTGCGGTGATTGGACCAGGTGGTAAAGTCATCCAAGAGATCCAGCGTGAAACAGGTGCTACCATCAACATTGAAGAAATCAACAACCAGGGTGAAGTCAGCATCTTCTCTGCTTCCAAAGAAAGTTTGGACAAGGCTTTGAGCTGGGTGCGTGGCATCGTGGCCCAACCCGAAGTGGGAGAGGTGTACGAAGGACCCATCAAGGGCATCAAAGAATTTGGTGCTTTCATTGAATTCATGCCTGGCAAACAAGGCTTGTTGCACATCAGTGAAATCAGTTGGAGCCGACTGGAAACCATGGATGGCGTCTTCAAAGAAGGCGAAACCGTAAAAGTGAAATTGGTAGGCCTCGACCCCAAAACAGGTAAATACAAACTCAGCCGCAAAGCTTTGTTGCCCCGTCCCGAAAGGAACGATCGCCCCGAGCGCCAAGCAGAGTAAACAACATATCCTTTAGCAGCAAAGCCCCGAAAGGGGCTTTGTTTTTAACAGGCCTTTTGAACATGGAATAACATGAGCCACATTGAATTAACCCTTTCACCCGTTAGCAACATCCTGTCTGATTTATTGGTGGCCGAATTAACGGCCCTGGGTTTTACAGGATTTTTAGAAGAAGAAAACCAACTGAAAGCCTATGTACCCTTGACTGATTTTGACGCAGCGGGCATGGGTGAATGGGCGTCCCTCAGGGGATTGGACATGGTTTGGGAAGCATTGCCCGAGCAAAACTGGAATGCAGCCTGGGAAGCCAGCTTTGAACCTGTTGTGGTGGAGGACAAAGTTGGGATAAGGGCCGATTTTCATCCCCCTTTTTTGGACCTGGCGCAGGAGTTGGTCATTACGCCCAAAATGAGTTTTGGTACAGGACACCATGGCACCACCCATGGCATGATCAGCTTGATGCTGAAGCTGGACTTGAAACAAAAAAGAGTCTTTGATTTTGGTACGGGTACTGGTATTTTGGCCATCTTGGCCGAGAAGTTGGGCGCAAACCAGGTTTTGGCAGTAGACAATGACGACTGGAGCATTCGCAACGCGGCAGAAAACATAGCGCGCAATGGCTGTCAAACCATTCAACTAGAAGAAGTAAGTGACCAATATGCGCCACCTGGTCCATTTGAAGTGGTATTGGCCAATGTCAACCGCCATATCTTAGAAGCAAAGGGACATGTTTTGGTCAATGCTTTGGCGCCTGGTGGACAGGTCTTGGCCAGTGGGCTTTTAACAGAAGACGAAGAACCCATGAAAACTTTTTTTACTGCAAAAGGCCTTTTCTGGCAAGAAACCAAGCTTTGTGGAAACTGGATAGCCATGTGCTTCAACGCTGCACAAGCAAATGTTAAATAATTGTAAAGCCCGTCATTTTGCTGTAATTTTGCCTTTCCCCAAAGACTGCACATGAACGAAATTTTATTGATGCTGTTGGCCTATTTACTGGGTTCTATCCCCACAGCTGTTTGGGTTAGTCGCTCCCAATTCAACATTGACATCCGAGACCACGGCAGTGGGAATGCCGGAGCCACCAATACCTTCCGGATTTTGGGAAACAAATGGGGGACTTTTGTGATGTTGGTTGATGTGTTAAAAGGCGTGATCGCTACCTCTCTCTATATTTTACTCCCTTATTATTTGACCGATGAATGGGACAGGACCAACCTCATGATTGGTTTGGGACTCTGCGCTGTCTTGGGACATATTTTCCCTGTTTGGGCAAGTTTTCGGGGGGGCAAGGGCGTAGCCACTTTATTGGGCATGGCTGTAGCCATACAGCCCTTGGTAGCGGTTTGTTGTTTGTCCGTTTTTCTGTTGGTTTTGTACTTGACACGTTTTGTTTCCCTCAGTTCCATCTTGGCTGGTGTGGCCTTCATGGTCTTTATCCTTTTTATTTTCAATGAAAAAGAAACCCTCTACCGGATTTTTGCCGTCTTGGTAGCATTGATGGTGGTGCTCACCCACCAAAAAAACATCAGCCGTATTTTGGAGGGCACGGAATCCAAAATTCCCATTCTCCGACACAGGGACAAACGATCGCAAAAAAACAGGAGCAAACCCAACCAGGCAATTTAGCCCTATTATTTTATTTCATTATTCGTCATTAATTCATTCGCATGTCTACACAGCAAATTTTAGAGAAACTGCAATTTGAAGCCGAAAAAACCATTCTGATCCAAGGCCTTCCTTCCAGTGTTGAAAAACAATTTGCCAAATTGACCTATGCCAAGAACGTGACACCTTTGTTGCGCAGCAAAAAAATTGATTTTGCTCTGGTCTTTGCCCTCAGCCAACAACAATTGAACAATGTGTTGAAAGAAGTTTTCCCTGCGCTGCGCCCAGATAGTAAATTGTGGGTAGCATACCCCAAAACCACCAGCAAGATTGCCAGTGACCTGAACCGAGATTGCAGTTGGGCCAGCTTGACCCAAGAAGGGTATGAATGCGTTCGCCAAGTTGCCCTTGACCATGTTTGGTCTGCCATGTGGTTCAAGAAATCTGAATTGATCCCCGCCCGGAACAAACCCGATGGTGCAGGATTGGTCATTCCTGGTATTGACGTAGAAAAAAGATTGGTCAAAGCCCCAGCAGAATTGAAAGGCCTTTTCACTACCCATTCCGAAGCAGAAGCATTTTTTACTTCCCTTTCTTTCACCAACCAGAAAGAATATGTGACCTGGATTGAAGGGGCAAAAAAAGAAGAAACCCGCAAACGTCGGTTGGAAACAGCGTTGGAAAAATTATTGGCCGGTAAAAGAAACCCTACCGAAAAATAGCTTAAACCGTTTTGCTTTCCTGTTCCAAAACAGCTTCAAAACCTTTCTCATAAGCTTGTTCTGCGGCCACCAAGGCTGTATTGTTGGATTGATAGGCTTTTTCTAATTGGGTGAAAACAGTCTTGTTGGCAAAATTTGCTGGCAAGCCCATTTCTGATTCCAGTCTGGCTTTTTCGGCTTGAAGCTCTTCTACCGCTTTTTCTAACTGAACCAATTTTTTCTGCAATTTTTGTAATTCCTTGTCAATGGAAACAGCGGGCTGTTTTATTTGCTGTACAGGTTTGGCAACTGGTGCAGTGGGGGTGGGAGCCACAGCAGATAAGGCTTCAGCCTTTTTTCTTTTTTCCATTCGGTCTTTCCACTCTACCCATTCTGCATAAGTCCCTTTAAAAGTTTTGATTTCCCCATCTACAATCTCCCAAATGGTATTGGCCGTTTGAGAAATAAAATAGCGGTCGTGGGAAACCAAAATATAAGTGCCTTCATACTTGTTCAAAGCTTCGGCCAGTAATTCTACCGAATGCATGTCCAAGTGGTTGGTGGGTTCATCCAAGAGCAAAAAATTGGCCTTGCTGACAATGGTCTTGGCCAAAGCCACCCGGGCTTTTTCGCCTCCACTCAACACCTTGATTTTTTTGTCTACGTCGTCACCGCCAAACAAAAATGAACCCAATAAAGCCCGCAATTCAGGATCTGTTTTTTTGCTGCCACAGTGTTGCAGTTCTTCCAAAACCGTATGGCCCAGGGTCAAAGCTTCCAATTGATGCTGGGCATAAAAACTGGGTTCAACATTGTGGCCCCAAATGCGTTCACCGTTGAATTGGTCTGTGCCAGCTACAATGCGCAAAAGCGTTGATTTCCCTTTGCCGTTGGCCCCAATCAGGGCAATCTTGTCGCCCCTTTCAATTTCGGCCGATGCATTTTCTAGGATCTGGAGGGTCCCAAATGATTTATCGATGTCTTTCAACTGCACCAGTACCTTCCCTGGCACTTTGTCCAATTGAAAATTGATGCGGAGATCAGGTCTTTCCAATTGGGCGCCTTCTATGATGTCCAATTTGTCCAAGCGTTTTTGGACGCTTTGGGCCTGGGCAGCTTTGCTGGCCTTGGCTTTGAAGCGTTCAATGAAGCGTTCTTGTTGGCGGATATAGTCCTGCTGGTTCTCGTAAGCTTTTTGTTGCAGGTCTATGCGGATCAATTTTTCTGACGCATAAAAATCATAGTTGCCAGGGTAAATGTGTAGTTCTTGTTGGTAGACTTCTACAATTTTATTGACCATGCGGTTCAAGAAAAACTTGTCGTGGCTCACAATCACCACACTGCCCTTGTAATGCACCAAGTATTTTTCCAGCCATTCAATGGAGGGCAGGTCCAAGTGGTTGGTGGGTTCATCCATCAACAGCACATCGGGCTGTTGCAAAATCATTTTGGCCAACAAAACCCGCATGCGCCAACCTCCGCTGAATTGCTCATAGGGCCTGACCAAGTCTTCGTTGCTAAACCCCAAGCCATGCAATACTTCTTCCGCTTTGTGGTGAATATTGTACCCATCCAACACATCCATCTCGTGCAAGGCATCGGTGTATTTCAACAACAATTCTTCGTCTTCCGAATGGGCTTCCAAGGCCTTGCCCAAAGCTTCCAATTCTTTTTCCAAAGCCCGCACCCGCTCAAAAGCGCCCAAAGCAACTTCCGTGATGTTTTCCCTGGTATCAAAACTGAGCAAGTCCTGGTGCAAATAGCCCAAAGTAGTTTCCTTGCTTTTTTCCACCGTTCCCTTGCTGGGTTGGTATTCGCCCACCAACAGTTTCAAAAGGGTAGATTTCCCCGTTCCGTTGTATCCCACCAAACCAATTCGGTCACCGGGCTGAATGTGCCAAGTAGCATCCCGGACAATGGTTCGTGCACCAAACTCGAATGTTAAATTTTGTAAGCCGATCAACATAATGGGGTCTGTCTTTTGAGGGGGCAAAATTAAGCCATTCTATGCCCTTTTATTTTGCTTAATTTTGCACAAATATTTTTTATGCGCCATTTGCTCTTTGTTCTTGCCCTCTTGGGCTTTGTGGCTTGTCAAAACGATAAAGCAGCCGAATCCACCGCCCAACCCCAAGCTGCTGCAGTGCGGGCCAGCCAACACAGTGCCGCTTTTAACCAGGAATTCAAAACCTTTTTATCGGCCTACTACAACTTAAAAGAATCCTTTGTGGCCGAAAACGATACAGCCATCCAAGCATCCGCCTTGGCTTTGAAAACCTTGGCAGACAGTTTGCGTTTCCCCGATTTGGCGGCACCCGATTCTGTTTTGGCCCAGTCTAAATTATTCAAAGAAAGCATCTTGGCAGACTTGAAAGGTTTGTTGGGTGAAAAAGACCGAGAAGAAAAGCGCAAGGCTTTTGAAATGGTATCGGAACAAGTGTATGGTTTGGCCCAAGCCGTTCAATACGACCAAGAAGTGGTTTACCGCCAATTTTGTCCCATGGCTTTTAACGACAAGGGCGCGGTGTGGCTGAGCAATGTGTCAGACATTCGCAACCCTTATTTGCCCAAAACCATGTTGCACTGTGGTGAAGTCAAAGATTCTTTGGATGCCAGTCAACCCGCCCGATAAATTCCTGCATGTCCTTTTTTAGCCAACGCCTCTTTTGTTTTCTGCTTCTTCTCTTCACCTGTGGTGGTCCTTTGTCCTTGTGGGCGCAAGAGAAAAAAGAGGAAAGGTTCACCATCAGTGGTTACATCAAAGATTCTTTGAGTGGCGAAACCTTGATTGGGGCCAATTTGGTGGCCAAGAAAGACAACCAGACCGTTACCAGCAATGGCTATGGTTTTTTCTCATTGACCTTGCCCAGGGGCAAATATGTTTTGGTGGCCAGTTTCATTGGCTACCAAAGCCGCCAATGGGAGATTGATTTGCAAGACAACCTCAGTGCCAATGTGTTGCTTTTGCCCAATACCAACATGAGCGCAGTGACCGTCACGGCCCGCCGCCGCGACAACCAAGTAAAAACGGCACAAATGGGCAAGTTTGATTTGAACATCAATACAGCCAAAGCCTTGCCCGCTTTCATGGGCGAAGTAGACATCCTTAAAACCCTCCAGTTGTTGCCCGGTGTGCGCAATGCCGGAGAAGGCAATGCCGGTTTTTATGTGAGGGGAGGAGGTCCCGATCAAAACCTGATTTTATTGGACGACGCCGTGGTGTACAACACGGGACACTTGTTTGGCTTTTTTTCCATCTTCAATGCCGATGCCGTTAAAAACGTGAACCTGATCAAAGGGGGCATGCCTGCACAATATGGGGGCCGTTTGTCTTCGGTGGTGGACGTGGCCATGAAAGATGGAAACAACCAAAAGACGCAGATTGATTTGGGCATTGGCCTCATTGCTTCTCGGTTTTCCATTCAAGGCCCCATCCTCAAAAAAAAGATGTCTTATATCGTATCGGCCCGGCGCACGTATGCCGATGCTTTGGCCCGGCCCTTTATTTCGCGCAGCAGTAATTTTTATGGATCAGGTTATTATTTCTACGATTTGAATGCCAAGGTCAATTACCAGTTTTCCGAAAAAGACCATTTGTATTTGAGTGGTTATTTTGGCCGCGATAAATTCAATTTCAACAATGCCGAAAGGTCCTTCAAGACCTTGATTGACTGGGGCAATGCCACCGGTACTTTGCGGTGGAACCACGTGTTCAATAAAAAATTATTTTCCAATACCACTTTGGTCTACAACGATTACCGTTTTCAATTGAATGCCACCCAAGACAATTTCAACATTCGCTTGTCTTCTGGGATCCGGGATTGGACGGCTAAAACAGATTTTGATTTTTATCCTGTGCCCCAACACAAATTGCGTTTTGGTTTTCAATATACCTATCACACTTTTTTACCCAATGTGCTCAGCGGCAACCAAGACACCGTTGAGTTCTCGCCCAACAATGCCGTTCGCAAATTGGCCAGGGAATGGGCTGCATACATCCAAGACGATTGGGAAATCAACCGGCGGCTGAAACTGAACCTGGGTTTGCGTTACAGTTTGTTTCAACAGACAGGTCCCTATACCAACTATACCCGTGATGCCAATGGCAACAAATTAGACAGTACGGTCTATGGTTCCGGCCAAGTGGTGAAAGCCTATGGCGGCATCGAACCACGCGCCACTGTGCGCTATACCCTTAATGAAACCGCCTCCATCAAAGCCGGTATTACCCGCAAGCCCCAAAAGAGTTGGCAATATGCGGTGGGGTATTTCAAGAATTTCAATGAAGGCATGTTTGAAACTTCCGTGGAAGCCTATTACAAAACCATGGAAAACCAAATTGAATACCGCAATGGCTATACCCCTTCGCTCAAAGATCCAGAAGAAGAATTTGTTTTTGGCAAAGGATGGAGTTATGGGGCCGAGTTTTTTGTAAACAAAGTAAAAGGAAGATTAACGGGATGGGTGGGATATACTTTGAGCTATACCTGGCGCCGCTTTCCTGACTTGAACAATGGGATCAAATTCCCCAGCCGATACGA
>RDYY01000120.1 GCA_004293505.1 Sphingobacteriia bacterium
TCGTTTATTTTAAAAGGCGTTTTTTGACAAACAGCGGCAGAATGGTCTTTTGACAGGGTCATGGATGGTTCTGCACAGGAAATACACAAGCGAGGAATTGAAACAGTTTATTAACAATTCATTTTCTATCTTTAAAACAACATCCCCCGATTATGTTAGTGTATGCGCTCCTGGCCGTTTACCTGCTTTGCCTGTACATGGCATATAAAGGTGCGGCCGTACAAGAAGAGTAAAACCTTCTTCCCCCCGACCCCACGATATCAAATTTTCTCCGGAAACTTTGATATTTTTTTTTGCCCCTACTGCCCATTTGGGCTTTTCCCCTATCTTCGAATAATAGTTGCATAACTAACTATTTTTGCCATGAAACGTTCCATTAAAAAAGTTGCTGTCTTGGGTAGTGGGGTCATGGGATCCCGCATTGCTTGTCATTTTGCCGGCATTGGTTTGCCCGTCTTGCTGTTGGACATGGTGCCTGCTGCAGCCAAAGAAAGTGTATCGGCCAAGGAAAGAAACCAATTGGTGAACGATGCTTTGACCGCTGCCATCAAAAGCAATCCCTCTCCGTTGTATACCGCAGCAGCCGCCAAAAAAATTACCACGGGTAATTTTGACGACAACTTAAAAGACATTGCCGATTGTGATTGGGTGATTGAAGTGGTGGTGGAGCGTTTGGACATCAAGCAACTGATTTATACCCAAGTAGAAAAATACCGCAAGCCCGGCACCCTCATTACTTCCAATACCTCTGGCATTCCCATTCATTTGATGGCCGAGGGTCGTTCAGAAGATTTCAAGAAGCATTTTTGTGGCACCCACTTTTTCAATCCGCCCCGTTACCTGCGTTTGTTGGAAATCATTCCTACCCCTCACACCGATCCCAGTGTAACCGAATTTTTGATGCATTACGGTGATTTGCATTTGGGCAAGACCACGGTCTTGTGCAAAGACACGCCCGCTTTCATTGCCAACCGCATTGGGGTATTCAGCATCATGAGCATTTTCCACATCATGGAAAAGCAAGGATTGTCTGTAGATGAAATTGATGCTTTAACGGGCCCCCTTATTGGTCGGCCCAAGAGTGCTACCTTCCGCACCGCTGATGTGGTGGGCATTGATACCTTGGTAAAAGTAGCCAAGGGTGTGGCCGAGAATTGCCCACAAGACGAAGCCAAAGCCATTTTTACCATTCCTGTTTGGTTGGAAAAATTGGTAGAGAACAATTGGTTGGGTGACAAAACTGGTCAGGGATTTTTCAAGAAAACAAAATCTGCCGCGGGCAAAGAAATCCAAACATTGGACCTCAAAACCATGGCTTATGGGCCCCGCAGCAAACCCAAATTTGCCAGCTTAGAAGCGGCCAAGCCTATTGAAGATTTAAAGGCCCGCATCCAAATGTTGTCGGCTGCCAAAGACAAAGCAGGCGATTTTTACCGGGCTTTCCATTTTGCGCTGTTCTCTTATATTTCTTTTCGCATTCCTGAAATTGCCGACGAAGTGTACCGCGTGGACGATGCCATGATGGCTGGATTTGGCTGGGAGATTGGGGCTTTTGAATCTTGGGACACGGTGGGCCTTGCCAAGACCGTAGAAGCCATGGAAGCCGCGGGTTATGCTGTGGCCCCTTGGGTCAAAGAAATGTTGGCTGCGGGCGCCCAAAGTTTTTACAAAGTAGCAGGGGGCAAACGCCTGTATTATGATGTGGCCAGCAAGTCTTACCTGCCTGTTCCTGGCGGAGAAGCATTCTTGGTCTTGAACCACCACGCCGAAAAAACCATTTGGAAAAACAGTGCTTGCCGCTTGTATGACATTGGCGATGGCGTGGCCGGCTTTGAGTGGAGCAGCAAGATGAACAGCATAGGTGGAGAAGTATTGGAAGGCCTGAACAAAGCCATTGGCCTGGCAGAAGCCAACCACCAAGGCTTGGTCATTGCCAATGCGGGACCCAATTTTAGCGCGGGTGCCAATGTGGGGATGATTTTTATGTTGGCCATTGAACAAGAATACGATGACCTGCGTTATTCCAGCGTGCCGGTGGTGACAGCTCCCCATGGTTTGACCTTGGGTGGTGGTTGCGAAATGAACCTGCACGCCGACAAGATTTGTGCAGCGGCGGAAACTTATATAGGATTGGTAGAATTGGGTGTGGGCCTGATTCCCGGCGGTGGGGGTACCAAAGAATTTGCCTTACGTGCCAGTGATGAGTTGCACGAAGACGAGCCCGAAACCAATACCCTCAAAAAAAGGTTTTTTGCCATTGCCACGGCCAAAGTAGCTACTTCAGGTTTTGAAGCCTATGACTTGGGCGTGTTGCGCAAAGGACAAGACGAAGTGGTTTTGAACCAAGGTCGCCGCATAGCTGTGGCCAAGCAATCGGTGTTGGAATTGGCCGCTGCCGGATACAACATGCCCAGCCAAAGAAAAGACATCAAAGTCTTGGGTAAATCAGGTTTGGGTGCCATGCTGGCGGGTATCAATGGCATGTGGCGCGGTGGCTATGCCACTGACCACGATGCGCTGGTGGCCCGTAAATTGGCCTATGTGATGTGTGGCGGAGACTTCTTGGTGAGCGAGCAATACTTGTTGGATTTGGAGCGTGAAGCTTTCTTGAGCCTTTGTGGAGAAAAGAAAACCTTGGAGCGCATCCAAGCCGTTCTCAAGACGGGCCGCCCCATTCGCAACTAATTTTATTGCAACTGCGAAGCGAAGGAAACGCTGGTTTTAGTAAGCTACAGTGCCATTAACGAATGGAATAAATGATCCAGTTCTCGGATTCAAATACCCTTTGCATGCGGAAATTCTTTTGCTCCCGCATCAGCATCAAGTTGAACACGTTCAACACCGTGTAATTGTGCATGGGATTGTTGCGCTTGGCCAAACACACGTAGGAAGCCACCAAAGCAGGATTCTCAATGACCGTTACAAAACTTTTTTGCAAGGGCAAGATCATGCCATCAAATCCAGCCGTATACGCCACAATGGTATATGCCGCTGCATCATCAATGGCAATGGGCGTTTCAGGTGTTGAAATTTCTTGCACAAAGTCTGCCACTTCTTTGGCTTCGGACAGCTTTCTG
>RDYY01000467.1 GCA_004293505.1 Sphingobacteriia bacterium
ACAGGCGTTACTGGCCCCACTTTTGAAACACGTGCAGAATACCAATTAATTAAACATATTGGTGGCCATGTAGTAGGTATGAGCACCGTACAGGAAACCATAGCCGCTGTGCACGCTGGTATGCAAGTATTTGGTGTAAGTGTGGTAACCGATATTGGTATAAGAGAAGATGAAAATACCATCACACATGAGGAGGTTTTGCAAGCCGCCAAGGAAGCGGAACCAAAACTTACCGCCTTGTTTAAAGCCATGATAGCAAATATTTAGTGCATGTGGGCTAAGCGTTTTTTGTACAGTATTGCAGCCCTTATTTTGGGGATGAACGCCTACGCACAGTTCGATAACCAAGGCCGCCCCATACGCCCAAGAACCGGCGGAAAAGATAGTTTGCAAAAACGCGATGAACAGGCTGATAGCATTACCATACGTTATAATTTTTGGGATAGTACCAAGCTGAATAAACTGGATAGTAGTATTAACGATTTATCTATCCGTTTTCCGTCTAGTATTTTTACGCAGCAAGACCTTGGCAATATGGGTACCGCCGCCCGTAGTTTAGTGTTCACACCTATTACTACCGCAGGTTTCGATGCTGGTTTTCATGCCTTTAATTTGTACCGTTTTACGGTGCCCACCACCAAGTTTTATAGTACTACAAGGCCGTACACTGAATTGGGGTATTTATTAGGCAGCAGGGCAGAGCAGTTTATACATGTGCAGCATACACAAAACCGTAATGAGCGTTTTAATTTTGCCTTTGAATACCGCTTAATCAATGGCCCCGGAGCTTTTAGAAACCAAAACACCGCCCACAATAATATTAGGTTTAGTAGTGCCTACCAAAGTGTAAACAAACGGTAGTAGTGCCTACCAAAGTGTAAACAAACGGTATAGCAATAACCTTATTTTTATTAGCAACACACTCCGCAGTTCGGAAAATGGTGGATTACAGAACCCCGCCGATTTGGATAGTTTGGCCTTGGGTAATCCCTTTGAAGTGGAAACCAAACTGGGTACTAGCCTTAGTGCAAGGCGTAGTCCGTTCAATACCAGCATTAACACAGGTACCGTAAATAACGAAACAATTATTTTACTTCGGCAGCAATACGATTTTGGTCAAAAAGATAGTCTTGTTACCGATTCCAGCACCGTACAGTTGTTTTACCCAAGGTTTCGCTTTCAGCATACCATT
>RDYY01000146.1 GCA_004293505.1 Sphingobacteriia bacterium
GTGGTCACCTTCTAATTCGGCTTGGCCATTGTCCAAAGTCTTGATGGCATAAAGGGTCAAGACATCTTTGAACTTGGGATCATCCAATTCGGCTTTGCCATACAGGAAACGCAGGTTAGAAGGGAATTTGGCCGATACAGATTCCATGCGGAAATAATCGTTCAAAGTTCCTGTGTCTTTGGATTGAACATAGCCCAAAGCAGCAGGGAACACCGCTTGGCCGTTGGGTCCTTGGTAAGGTTGGGTAATTTGAACCAAGCGCAAAATGGGGTTCTCGTTTTGCTTGGCCAATAAAGAGTCGGCTTTCACTGTTGCACCGGCAGCAGGAGAGGTTTTCTCCAATGCTGAGAGCGTAGCGGTCTTTCCGGTGTCTTTGGTAGCAGGGGCAGCTGCAACAGGCGCAGCACTGGCGGTGTCAGCGGGTTTTGCTGCGGGTTGGTTGCCATTGAGGTAGGCTTGAACGGTTTTATCGGCCGCCATCAAACCCTCTTGGATGTCTTTGCTTTCTAAGGTATAGACTAAGAATTGCAAGTTGGCAGTGGATTGCAAATAAGAACGTACCCGCTCTTTGTCGTTGATGCCCGCCAATTCAATGCTGATGATGCCTTTGGCAGGATCGGGGTTGATGTTGGGAGAAGCCACACCAAAGCGGTCAATACGGGTACGCAAAATGCGGTAGGTATTGTCAAATGCCGCTTGGGCTTGCTCACGCAAATAATTGGTGACAGCTGTATTGGTGGCGTCAATTTTGATTTTGCCATTGCTGCGGGCAGCAAAGAGGGGAGCCAATTTACCATTGGGGCTTACCTTGGTATATTCTTCGGTAAACAAAGTAATCATGTCGGCACCGCTGTTGGCTTTGCGGGCCACAGCTTGGTTCAAAGCAGCATTGAAGCTGGCGTCTTTGGAGAAATTGGCCAAGGACTTGATCAAACCATCCAAGCTCACTTCCATGGTCACACTCATGCCACCTTGCAAGTCCAAACCCAAGAGCAATTCTTTTTCTTTGGCACTGCGGTATGTGGTCATGCCAAAAGCCAGTTTGGTGTCCTTGGTGCTGTCCAACAAACGCTGCAAACGTGCTTTGCGCAAGTCCTCTAAGCTATCAGCATACGCTTCTTGCTTTTCTTTGTTACCAGGATATTGTTGTTCAGGCGTAGGGAACTTTTTTAACCAGGTTGTGGCTTTTTGGTCCATGTCGGATTCGTGCTGGCGCACAAACCATGTAAAGGAAAGTTGGTAAAGACAAATCAGTGTTAGTGCAATGGCAAAAAAACGCACCAAGCCTTTCAGTTGCATAATGATGATGTTTACAGTCGGTCACCCGAATTTTCGGGTGGGCAAAGATAGGGGATTAGCCTTTATGACAGGCAGGTTAGCAGCGGGTATTGCGCACAAGTTTTGTACCCAATTCCTTGAAGAATAGCTTGCTTTTTGGTTATAGTATTAAAATAAATACTTATCTGACAGCCGTCAGGGTAACGTATGCCATTTGTTCCCACGCAGCTATAACCCAGGGCCGATGGGATGACCATGCGGATGCGGCCGCCCACTTTGATCAAAGGGATCCCAATTTTCCAGCCATCGATCACATTGGTCAAAGGAAAGCTGATGGGTGTAGCGGTGGCATCAAAAGTGGTACCATTCAATAGCTTGCCCGTATAAATGGCGGAAACAGTTGAAGTAGAAACGGGCTGGGCGCCTACACCAGGGGCAATGATTTCATATAAGATACCACTGGGGTGTTCGGTATAAGTGATGCCATTGGCAGTGCAAAAAGCCACCATGGCTGCTTTTTCGGAGGCAACAGAAGCAGGGGTACAACCAGACTCGGCGGTTTTGGTGCAACTGTTCAAGGCAACAGCACCAATCAACAAAAGAGAGAAGAGAATTTTTTTCATGAAAACTATATGGTTTGAATAATGGGTAAGACAATGTTAAGGGGCAATGGGCTGCATGGCTGCTTCTTTGGATTTTTGGCGCTTGGCCAAAAGTTCCTGGTACTGCTGTTCGCGCATTTCCCACCTGTATTGGCGGTAAAAATAGCCCCCGAAACCTGAAAACAATGCCATGGCTACAAACAACAAATAAAAATTCAATTTCCCACCAGCCTGCATGGTGGCCCGGGCATACCATCCTGAATAAAGCATGATCCAGACAGCCAATCCCACCAAGATACCGCCTGAAAGCCCCATCAGCAAAGGTTTGAGGCTTTTGCGCTCTGCCTCTCGGTGAGCAGACCAATGGGCCAAAAAGGCTTCTTCCTTTTCTAACATTTGGCAAAATTAGGCAGGTTTGTGCAGCAAATACCATTATTTTGAAACATGCAATTGATGCGCAAATACGGGGTATTTATTTTTTGGGTGGCTTTGTATGGCCATTGTGCTTTCATTTACTTACAAAAAAACTACTACGCTGATCTGTCCAAAATGGCTTTGATGCCCATTTTGATCTTGCTCTTGTATGCCCAAACCAAAAACCGCAAACCCAGTACTACCCGTACTTTGGTCTATGGGGCTTTGTGGGCCGCTTATTTGGGCGATTTGTTGTTGTTGCTAGACGACACGGTGTTTTTTCTGAGTGGCATGTTGGCCTTTATGGTGACCCATGTTTTGTACAGTGGCTTGTTTTTGCGCCTGGTAAGTTTTAACCCCAAACGGTCCACAGAATTCATTTTAACCTTGTTGGGACTGGGTTTGGTCAGTTACAAACTCTACCAATTTTTATCGCCACACATTGACCAATCCATTATTCGGTATGGCATTTTGGTCTACATGGGCATCATTTCTTTCATGGCTGCTTGTGCGGCCAATGTCATGAGCAGCAAGCTCTTCAAAACACTGGGGGTTGGTTTTTTCTTTCCCGGGGCCATCCTTTTTGTGTTGTCTGATGCTGTGTTGGCAGCCAATATGTTTTATTACAAAGAACCGTTTTTGCGCATTGTGGTCATGATGACCTATGGCTATGCCCAATGGTTGATGGTGATGGGTTTTATCCGCCACTTGAAAACCTAGGGCAAAAAAAAGCCCCCGTTTTACAACAGGGGCTTCTATCCAAAGGATAAATATTAATATCCCATGCCACCCATGTCAGGGGCACCACCCGCATGGCTGTGGGGGGCTTCAGGCTTGGGTTTGTCGGCAATCACACACTCAGTGGTCAGGAGCATGGCAGCAATAGAAGCTGCATTTTCCAAGGCCACACGGGTAACTTTAGTCGGATCGATCACACCGGCTTTGAAGAGGTTTTCATACACTTCGGTGCGGGCATTGAAACCAAAGTCGGCTTTGCCTTCTTTGATTTTTTGCACCACAATGGAACCTTCAATTCCGCTGTTGATCACAATCTGGCGCAGGGGCTCTTCAATGGCGCGCTTCACAATTTGGATACCAGTGGCTTCGTCTTCGTTGGCACCTTTTAATTTGTCCAAGCTTTCTACTGCACGGATATAAGCTACACCACCACCCGGTACAATGCCTTCTTCAACAGCAGCGCGGGTAGCGTGCAGGGCATCGTCAACGCGGTCTTTCTTTTCTTTCATTTCTACTTCAGTGGCTGCACCAACATACAGTACAGCTACACCACCGCTCAATTTGGCCAAACGCTCTTGGAGTTTTTCGCGGTCGTAGTCAGAAGTAGTATTTTCAATTTGTGCTTTGATTTGGTTAACCCGGGCAACGATATCGGCTTTTTTGCCTTTGCCACCTACGATGGTGGTGTTGTCTTTGTCCAAAGTAACGGTAGAGGCTTGGCCCAAATAGCTCAGGTCAGCGTTCTCTAATTTGAAACCTTGCTCTTCGCTCACCACGGTACCAGCAGTCAGGATAGCAATATCGGTGAGCATTTCTTTGCGGCGGTCGCCAAAGCCGGGCGCTTTTACAGCAGCCACTTTTAAAGTACCACGCAATTTGTTTACCACCAAAGTAGCCAAAGCTTCTCCTTCCAGGTCTTCGGCAATGATCAACAAAGGACGACCGGTTTGGGCCACTTTCTCCAAAATGTGGAGGATGTCCTTCATGGCAGAGATCTTCTTGTCGTAGATCAGGATGTAAGGATTCTGCAGTTCGGCTTCCATTTTTTCGCTGTTGGTCACGAAATAAGGAGAGATGTAACCGCGGTCAAATTGCATGCCTTCTACCACATCAACAGTGGTGTCGGTTCCTTTGGCTTCTTCTACAGTGATGACGCCTTCCTTGCCCACTTTGGCCATGGCAGTGGCAATCAATTTACCAATTTCAGAATCGCTGTTGGCAGAGATGGTAGCCACTTGCTCAATCTTTTTGCTGTCGTTGCCAACGGTTTGAGATTGGGCTTTGAGGCTGTCTACTACTTTGGCAACGGCTTTGTCGATACCGCGCTTCAGGTCCATGGGGTTGGCACCTGCTGCCACGTTCTTCAAACCTTCGCTGATAATGGACTGGGCCAAAACAGTAGCGGTAGTGGTACCGTCACCAGCAATGTCTGCGGTTTTGGAAGCCACTTCTTTTACCATTTGTGCACCCATGTTCTCGATGGCATCTTCCAGTTCAATTTCTTTGGCAACAGACACACCATCTTTGGTGACCTGGGGAGCGCCAAATTTCTTTTCGATGACCACGTTGCGACCCTTGGGTCCCAAAGTTACTTTTACTGCGTTGGCCAAAGTGTCAACGCCCTTTTTCATTTTATTTCTTGCTTCGATGTCGAAGAAAATTTGTTTAGCCATGGTATTGGTTTTTTTTAGAGGGTTAATGCATTAAACAATGGCGAGGATATCGCTTTCGCGCATGATCAGGTAATCGCCACCTTCTACTTGGATTTCAGTACCAGCATATTTACCGTACAGAACGGTATCGCCAGCTTTTACCACGGGTTTGTTGCCGTCTTCATCATTGGGGCTGATGGCAACCACGGTACCGCGTTGGGGCTTTTCCTTTGCAGTGTCGGGGATAATGATGCCTCCAGCAGTTTTTTCTTCAGCAGCGGAAGGCTTAACAATTACCCTGTTTTTGGTTCCTGCAACGGGGGTAATGTTTAATTTCTTGGCCATGTGTTATGGTTTTATGGTTTAGACAATTTCCATGGTATGCGCCAAGACTGTGCCAAAGACCCCAACAGGTCATTTTTGCAGTTTTGGCCCCCAACAAGGTGCCAACCAGCACAGGCTGGCAGCAAGCCTGACAGAATCAGGCGCAGGCCCTGCCAAAATGGACGTCTGTTTCATTTTTCTCCCTCGCCAAAAACCCTTAATTTTGCGCAGTTTTAAAAGCTCTTGGACATGATCAGCAGAAGAAACATCCGGGTTAAAGTAATGCAGTTGTTGTACGTCTTGGAAACCCTGGAACAGGATGCTCCCATGAAAAACCCTGTTGCCCAATTGGATGCTGCTTTGGACAAAACCAAAGAGTTGTTTGTTTACCTCCTTTATTTTTTGGGCGAAGTGGCCCGTTATGCCGAGTCCGATGCCTTGGCGCGGTCCTCCAAGCTTTTGCCCAATGCCCAAGACTTGAACGTCAACATCAAGATTGCAGGCAACGATTTCATTTGGCACCTGTTGGAAAACAAATCCTTCCAAAAAGCCTTGGAGACTTATCAACCCGTGCACAAAATGGACAGGGACCTGCTCAAGAAAATTTACTTGCGCCTGACCGAGACCCCTGAATACCAAGCGTATGTTTTGGCCGAGAGCAGGGAAAAGCCCCAAGAAAAAGCCATCATCCAACTGATTTTTACCCAATTGATGTTACCCGATGAAAGCTTTATTGCCCACATTGAAGAACTGTTCAGCAATTGGGACGACGATGCCGACATGATGGATCAAATGGTCTTGGCTTTTATCAGCAAAGCCAAAAACACCAATCTGGACCAGCTCATGAACGACGACAAGTGGAGCTTTGCCCGCAACCTTTTGCGCACCACCATCGAGAAAAAAGAATATTGTGCCGAGTTGATCACCCCCAAGCTCAAAAACTGGGACGCCGACCGCATTGCCAATTTGGACATGATCTTGATGCGCATGGGCATTTGCGAACTCTTGTATTTTGAAACCATTCCCACCAAGGTTACCCTGAACGAGTACATTGATTTGGCCAAAGATTATTCTACTGCCCAAAGTGGTCAGTTTGTGAACGGCATCTTGGATGGCATTCACAAAGATTTATTGTCGCAAGGCAAAATTCAGAAAGTCAATTTCAGCAAATCCCTCTAAATTCGCCCCTTTAAACCCACAATTATGTTGACAAGCGCATTGAACATTTTACTTTCTGCAGACCCCAAAAGTGGCGGTACCATACAATTGGTGATGATGGGTGCCATCATTTTGGTTTTCTGGCTTTTCATGATTCGTCCCCAAGCCAAAAAGGCCAAGGAGCAAAAGAAATTTGTAGACAACATGGAAAAAGGCAACAAGATTGTCACCATTGCTGGCATACACGGCACCGTGAACAAAGTAAACGAAGACGGTACCATCCAATTAGAAGTGAACCCCGGCAGTTACTTGAAAATTGAAAAATCTGCCATTTCCATGGAATGGACCGCAGCCATCAACAAGCCTGCAGCAGACAAAAAATAAGCCCCAGAAAAATTTCAGAAGCCGGTACCTTTGGACCGGCTTTTTTGATGCCAACCACATGCGCAAATACGGACTAACAGGGGGAATGGGCAGCGGTAAATCTACCGTGGGCAAGATCTTTTCGGTGTTGGGCATTCCTGTTTTGCAAGCCGATGCCGTGGCCAAAGACCTCATGGAAAATGATCCTGCTTTGCGCGCGCAAATCACGGCTGCATTTGGTGCGGAAGCCTATAGTGGAAAGCAACTCAACCGCAAGTGGTTGGCCCAACAAGTGTTCAACCACCCCAGTGCTTTGGAACAACTGAATGCCTTGGTGCACCCCGCTTCCATTGCGGCTGGTTGGGCATGGGCCGAAAAACAAAATGCCCCCTATGTGATCAAAGAAGCAGCCCTGGTTTTTGAGTCAGGCTCCAGTGCGGGTCTGGACGGTGTCATTGGGGTGAGCAGCCCCAAAGCCCTCCGCCTGCAAAGGGTCATGCATCGCGACCAAGTCACGCGCGAAGAAGTCTTGGCCCGCATGGACAAACAATTGGACGAATCGCTGAAAATGAAACTCTGTGATTGGGTCATTGTCAACAACAACCAAACCTCCGTTTTGGAACAAGTATTAGCCTTGGACAAAAGGCTTAGAGCGGACGCTCTATCAGGTAACACCAACGCTTCAGTTGACCCTCAAAATCAAATGGGGTAGTGGCCCGGGTAATGTCTTTGACCAGGGGCGTATTGATTTTTTCTTTCTCTAACTGAAAGCGGGTAAAATTGGTACTGAAATACAATTTTCCACCAGGTGCCAAGGCCCTCAACACATCATTGATCAAGCCCACATGGTCGCGTTGAATGTCCAACACATCTTTCATGCGTTTGCTGTTGCTGAAAGTAGGCGGGTCCATCACCACCAAATCAAAACAAGCTGCAGGTAATTTTTTTACATATTCCAAGACATCGGCATGTACAAAACTGTATTTGTTGGGGTCTTTGAACAAGTTGATGGCAAAATGGTCTTCGGCCCACTGCAAATAGGTTTTGGACAGGTCTACCGAACACACCGAAGCGGCGCCACCCGCGGCTGCATACACCGAAAAAGATCCGGTGTAACAAAACAGGTTCAAGACCCGCTTGCCAGCACTTTGCTCCCGCACCATTTTGCGCGTGGTCCGGTGGTCCAAGAACAAACCCGTGTCTAAATAGTCGGTCAGGTTGACCAAAAATTTTAACCCATCTTCCAAAACCGTGTGAAAGACCTTTTCTTCTCCCGTTTTTTCGTATTGCTCTTCTTTGTGGCCCATGCGTTTGCGCAATTTGCAATGCATGTGGTCGCGGGGCAGGGCCAAGACTTCGGCCACCAGGTCCAGGGTTTCGTTCATCCAGGTTTGGTGTTGGTCATCGTCCATTTGGTGGTGGCGCAAATATTCGGCCACGTACAATTGGTCTTCGTATTTTTCTATGCGCAAAGGAAACTCGGGCAGGTCATGGTCGTAAATGCGGTAGCAACCAATTTTTTGGCGGGCCGCCAATTTGGATTTGTGCCGATACACTTTTGTCAATCGGTTTTTGAACATCTCTGCTTTTAGCGGATCCATGGCTAGTGCAAAAGGGCCAAGGCCTTTGCGATGCGGGCCCAAGCTTTTTCAATGTTTTCCATGGAATTGGCAAAAGAGAAGCGCACACAATGTGGCTCGCCAAATGCGTCGCCCATGACAGAACTGACGTGGGCTTGGTGCAACAAATACAAACTGAAATCTGCTGCGTTGTTGACCACGGTTTGGCCATCGGTCTTGCCATAATAAGCCGACACATCGGGGAAGACATAAAAAGCACCTTCGGGCGCAAAGCATTTAAAACCAGGAATGCCAGCCACCAAGGCCAAGGTTTTTTCGCGGCGGCGAGTAAACTCAGCTGCCATTTCTTGTGAAGGCCGCAAATCGCCCACCAATGCTGCCACGCCTGCTTTTTGGGCAATGGAACAGGTGGCGGAAGTAAACTGACCTTGTAATTTTTCACAGGCTTTGGCCAAAGCCAGGTTGGAAGCCATGTAACCCAAACGCCAACCCGTCATGGCAAAACCTTTGCTCAGTCCATTGATGACCACCACGCGGTCGCGCAGGTCTTCAAATTGGGCAATGCTGTGGTGGGGCCCAGTGAAATTGATGTATTCGTAAATTTCATCGGACAAAATGGTGACCTGGGGATGGCGCCTAAAAACCTCGGCCAATGCTGCCAATTCAGCTTGGCTGTACACTGCACCAGAAGGATTGCAGGGCGAGGAAAAAAGAAAGACCCTGGTTTGGGGAGTAATGGCCGCTTCAACCGATGCTGCACTGGCTTTGAATCCACTCTCGACTGTGGTGCGGATCTCGACCACTTTTCCGCGGGCAATTTTGACCAATTCAGAATAGGTGACCCAATAAGGCGTGGGAATGATGACTTCTTGGCCCTCGTCTACCAAGGCCAGGATGGCATTGGCCAAGGTTTGTTTGGCACCCGTTGAAGCAACAATTTGTTCGGGCACATAATCCAACCCATTGTCCCTTTTTAACTTGTGGCAAATGGCTTGGCGCAGGTCGAGAAAACCCGGCACAGGGGTATAGTGGCTCCAGTTGTCGTTGATGGCTTGAATGGCTGCTGCCTTGATGTGGTCGGGGGTATCAAAATCGGGTTCACCCAAACTCAAGTCAATGATGTCGTGGCCTTGGGCACGCAGTTCTCGGCCCAGCTTGGCCATTTTGAGGGTTTCGGGTTCGTTGAATCGGTTCAGCAGCGAAGAAAGTTCCATTGAAATCCTTTGTTGTAGTTGAGCCCTCAAGGTCGGAAAAATTACCCTAACATGGGTAAGTTTTCATGCCCATTTGCCCGGCGCTGACCAAAAAATGCACCACAGCATCCGCTATTGTTTTTTTCTTTTTAATTCATGTGCATACACGGCTTGGCCCAAAGCCTTCATGAAAGGATAACCCACGGATTCGTACTCGTATTTGCCATCATTGAAAATACCATCGGCATTGCAATGGATGGTGGCACTCAGCAGGAACTCTACTTGGTGGGCCGTATCTACCACATAGGTAACATCAATTAAAAAACCATAGGCATCACCCACTTTGTTGTAGATCTGCATGCTGTGGTCTTTGGTGCCGCGCTCGGACCCGTAATACAAAAACTTACAATAAGCATCGTAGTATTCGGTGCTGTCGTAATGGGGGAAATCGCTTTCGCGGGGAAAAATGCCCATGTATTTTTTGACCAAGGCCAATTGGTCTGGCGTGAGGTTAAACCTTTTCTTTTTGGGTGTTTGTTCAGGGAACATGACCGATTGCAACATGTGGTGGAGGTCTGGCAAATAGACCCTGTTTTTGGTAGCAAATGAAAATGGTTCGTTCACCAATTTGCCACCGCGCAAATACCCCTTGCCCAACGCATAGGGCAAGTCATTGAAGCGCGTGGTAGCGGTTTGCAAAGGCTGTTCATAGACCCTGCCCAAACTGGTGTCAAAAAAAGAAATGGGATTGGTTTGGGCATTTTGTTCTGGGGTACGGCTGAGCTCTAAGCGGTGGCGAATGACCGCATCAGGATAACCTTTTTGGGTAAGCTTTTGGCGGATATAATCCTGACCCAGAAATTCATACAAGCGGTTGTAGGCATCGTTGTCGCTCACCAAAAAAATTTGTTTGATGTAGTTCTCGATGGTGGGCCGACCATCGGCTGCATTGGGCTGGTTCCAAACCCGGTCTTGCAAAACGGCACCGCTGTCGGTGAGCATGGTGGTCTGCGCTGTTAAGCCTTTTACTTTTAACTCATTTAGTTTTTCCAAAGCCAAAAAAGCAATGGGCATTTTGACCGTACTGGCGGGATAAAAATAAAGGTCATTGTTGGGGTTGAACCTGTATTCTGTCAGTACAGGTTTGCCTTTGCGGCTGCGGTCAATTTGGGTGTACACAATTTGAATGCGCAAACTGTCTTTGGCTTTCAGGTAAGGCGCCAAAGCCGGGTCGGCAAAAATGATTTTTTCCAACTCGTT
>RDYY01000313.1 GCA_004293505.1 Sphingobacteriia bacterium
GGTCCTTGGATCATGTTGCCCAGGTGGGCTTCTAATTGAGCGCGCAAAGCCTGGGCTGCGGCTTCGGCTACTGCTGGGTCTTTGTGTTTACAGGTAATTTGGATCAGGCGGGTAAAGGGAGGGTAATCAAATGCTTGTCTGCTGTTGATTTCACTTTGGAACATGGCTTCATAGTCATGGTCTTTTACCCATGGCAAAACAGGGTGTTGCAAGTTGCTGACTTGGATCCATACCTGTCCAGTTTCACCTTTTCGTCCAGCCCTTCCACTCACTTGTTCCATCAATTGGAAAGCCCTTTCGTTTACCCTGAAATCAGCAAACCCCAACAAGCCATCTGCATCTAAAATGCCCACCAAACGCAAGTGGGGAAAGTCCAAGCCTTTGACCACCATTTGTGTGCCCACCAAAATATCCATTTCCCTGGCTTCAAATTGTTGGATGATTTTTTCGTGGTCGTGTTTTCCTTTGACCGTATCGTGGTCCATGCGTGCCACCCTGGCTTGGGGAAAATGGTGGCGAATGGTTTCTTCCACTTGCTCGGTACCAAAATTCTTTTGTGAAAAATGGTGGTTGCCACATGCGGCACACACCAAGTTGATGGGGTAGTGGCTGCCACAATAATGGCAGGCCAATTGGTGTTTGAATTTGTGAAAAGTCAAGGAGACATCACACTGCGCACACTGGGGAATCCAACCACAGGTATCGCACAACAAATAGGGCGCAAATCCCCTTCTGTTTTGAAAAAGAATGATTTGTTCTTGTCTTTGTAAGGTTTCTGCAATGGCTTGGTGCAAAGAGGGGGTGAGCAATCGGTCCAAAGGCTCTTTTTTTTGCTTCATCCCTTTGTTGTCGGCCAAGAAAATATCGGGTAGGGTTGCATGGCCAAATCTTTCTTTTAATTGCACCAAGCCATATTTTCCTTCTTTGGCATGGGCAAAGGATTCAATGGAGGGTGTGGCCGAGCCCAGCAATACCTTGGCCCCATACAGCTGGGCCAAATAAATAGCTGCATCCCGGCAATGGTATCGGGGTGCTGGGTCTTGCTGTTTGTAGGACCCATCGTGTTCTTCGTCACAAATGACCAAACCCAATTGCGAAAAAGGAAGAAAAACCGCACTGCGGGCACCCAAAACAATTTTGATTTCACCTAAAGCAACCCTTTGCCACAATTCAACTCTTTCGTTGGGATTGAATTTGGAATGATAAACCGCCACTCGACCACCCAAAGCGCTTTCCAAGCGACGGATCATTTGGCCAGTCAATGCAATTTCTGGAAGCAAATAGAGGGCTTGCTGGTTCTTGTGTAAACAGTTGGCCAAGAGGTGTAAATAAATTTCTGTTTTGCCACTACCCGTGATTCCAAACAACAAACAAACAGATTTATCCAAATGTGCTGTTTGGATTTCTTCTAAAGCGCTTTGTTGCTGCAGCGACAAATTGGGTAGTTGCAAAGCTTGGTGGTTGTCCAACTGCAACCTGTCCACTGCTTCTTTGCGAACAATTAAAATGTTTTTATCGGTCAGGGCTTTTAATTGGGCAGGTGATGCTTGTGCTTTTTGCAACAATTGGCTGCTGGTGATGGATTGACCTTGTTGCTGCCCTTGCAAAAATGATAGGAGCAAGGCCAATTGCTTTGGCGCTTTGTTCCATTCGTTCAGTAATTTTTCCAACGCGGCTTCTTGCGCATAAGCGGGTGATAGGTAAACTTTGGATTCCCACTTGGGCCGGTAGCGGTCTTGCAGGTTTTCCCAGACCCAGCAGATGCCCTTGTCTACCAATTTTTTGACCACACCATAAATAGCAGTTGTTTCCAACAAGTCTTGTACTTCAGAAAAGTGAAGGGTTTGTCTGATGCTCAAAGCCTCGGCCACCAAAAACTCAGCGTCATTCAAGTCATTGAATTGTCCATCGTGCAAAGGGTTCCATTCCAACTGGCTTTCACTGTTCAGTTTTAAATTGGCGGGCAAAGC
>RDYY01000299.1 GCA_004293505.1 Sphingobacteriia bacterium
CTGCATGAAACACCTTCCACTGCAACCCTTGATGGTGACGCAGGACTGGGTTTGGTGATAGGGCCCAAAGCCATGCGCTTGGCCATGACCAAAGCTGCCACTGCGGGCACAGGATGGGTAGCTGTTCAGAACTCCAATCATTTTGGCATAGCAGGTTACCACGCCATGTTGCCCTTGTCTCAACAAATGATTGGCATGGCCATGACCAATGCTTCTGCCTTGGTGGCGCCCACCCATTCCACCGAGCGGCTGCTGGGTACCAATCCCATTGCAGTGGCCATTCCCGCCAACCAAGAAGCGCCATTTGTTGCCGACATGGCCACCACTGCTGTGGCCAATGGCAAATTAGAAGTTTTGCAACGCAAGGGAAAAGACATGCCCTTGGGTTGGGCCCAAGACGCGCAAGGCCAAGCCAGCACAGACCCTTCCATTTTGAAAAAAGGTGGGGCCATGTTGCCCTTAGGGAGTGACCCCCAACACAGCAGCCACAAAGGCTATGCATTGGGCAGTATCGCCGATATTTTTTCTGCCATTTTAAGTGGTGCGTCTTATGGCCCTTGGGTTCCACCCTTTCCCGCTTATGTGCCCATGCCTGAGAACATGCCCGGTAAAGGTTTGGGCCATTTCATGGGTGCCCTGCGCATTGATGCTTTTAGGCCAGCTGAAGATTTCTTGCACCACATGGACCATTGGTTGCATCGCTTTCGGCAGGCATCGGCCATTGATCCACAACAACCTGTTTTGGTACCTGGTGATCCAGAAAGAAAAGCCGAAGCCCAACACCGCAAAGAGGGAATCGTTTTGTTGGCACCTGTCATAGAAGACCTGGCGGCCGTGGCCAAACAATTGGGATTGGACAACTGCTGATCCTGGCTTATTTTCGCGCTTCACATAAAACAAAAAGCAATGGGGGGAGGGGGAATCAAAGTCATGAAATTTGGTGGCACCAGTGTGGGCCGCCCAGAACGCATGCAAGAAGTGGCCAAATTGGTCACTGCTGATCAGTCCAAAAAAATTGTTGTCTTGAGTGCGTTGAGTGGTACCACCAATGCCCTGGTAGACATCAGCCAAAGCCTTTCGGTAGGTGATCGGACCGGGGCCAAAGAAAAAATTCAACACTTAGAAGCCCACTACAAAAAATTTGTGGGGCAATTGTTGGTAGATGCAGACAACCAAGCAAAAGCTTGGACCGTTTTGGAAGAGCATTTTGAATTCTTGCACATCATTTTGAAAATTTCCTTTTCAGATGCGCTCAACAAAGACATTTTGGCCCAAGGAGAATTGATGAGCACCAAACTCTTTTCACTTTACTTGTCAGAAAAAAACATAGACCATGTTTTGTTGCCTGCTTTGGAATTCATGAGCATTGACCACCAAGAAGAACCTCAATTGGGCAGCATCAAAGTAAAGTTGTCTCAAATCTTGCGCAAACACAGTGAGCAAAACTTATTTGTGACACAAGGCTATATCTGTCGCAATGCGCGCGGTGAGGTAGATAACCTCAAAAGAGGGGGTTCAGATTATACCGCTTCCTTGGTAGCGGCAGCTGTGCAAGCCAGTGTCTGTGAAATTTGGACCGATATTGATGGCATGCACAACAACGACCCCAGGGTAGTAGAAAAAACCTTGCCCATCCACCAACTCAGTTTTGATGAAGCGGCGGAGTTGGCTTATTTCGGTGCCAAGATTTTGCATCCTACTTGTATTTGGCCAGCCCAGCAAGAAAACGTTCCAGTTCGATTGCTCAATACCATGGATCCATCGGCCCCGGGAACGGTTATCATGCGGGAAGCGGGTAGTGTAGGTGTCAAAGCGGTGGCGGCCAAAGATGGCATTTTGGCCATCAAGATCAAGAGCAGCCGCATGTTGTTGGCTTATGGTTTCTTGCGCAAAGTGTTTGAAGTATTTGAAAAATACAAGACTTCTATTGACATGATCACCACTTCGGAAGTGGC
>RDYY01000300.1 GCA_004293505.1 Sphingobacteriia bacterium
GCCCGAAGCGGTAAAAGCCCGATTGGCCATCAAGAATTTTGGACAACCCCAATTGGTGGATCAAATCATTGCTTTGGACGATGAGCGCAAGCGCTTACAACTGGCTTTTGACACCACCCAAGCCCAGGTAAATGCCGCTTCCAAAGAAATTGGCCAACACATGGCCAAGGGCGACAAAGCCGCTGCAGAAAGCCTGAAGGCCCAAGTGGCCGATTGGAAACAATCCCTGGAACCCTTGAAACTGTCCTTGGCCCAAAGCGAAAAACAATTGCAAGAGACCCTGGTCCTCTTGCCCAACTTGCCCACGGCCGAAGTACCTGCTGGCAAAACCCCCGAAGACAATGTGGTGGTGCGCGAAGGAGGTGAAAAACCCGTCTTGGCCAATGGCGCCAAGCCCCACTGGGAACTGACCCAAATCCACGGCCTGATTGATTTTGAACTGGGCAACAAGATCACGGGCAGCGGTTTTCCCGTGTATACTGGCAAGGGGGCCAAATTGCAGCGGGCCTTGGTGCAATATTTTTTGGAATTCAACACCGCCGCGGGCTATACCGAATACCTGCCACCTTTTATGGTGAACGCCGATTCAGCCTATGCCACGGGTCAATTGCCCGACAAAGAAGGCCAGATGTACCATGCCACGGCCGATGATTTTTATTTGATTCCCACGGCCGAAGTGCCCGTCACCAATATTTACCGCGACACGATTTTAAAAGAAGCCGACCTGCCCTTGAAAATGACGGCCTATTCGCCCTGTTTTCGCCGAGAAGCGGGCAGCTATGGCAAAGACGTGCGGGGATTGAACCGTTTGCACCAATTTGAAAAAGTAGAGATCATTCAAATTGTGCACCCCGACCAAAGTGCTGCTACTTTGCTGGACATGGTGGCCCACGTAGAAGCTTTGGTCAAAAGCCTGGAACTGCCTTACCGCATTTTGCGTTTGTGTGGGGGTGACATGGGTTTTGCCGCCGCCATCACTTATGATTTTGAAGTGTTTAGTGCTGCCCAAGAACGTTGGTTAGAAGTGAGCAGCGTCAGCAATTTTGAATCCTTTCAAACCCACCGCATGAAATGCCGCTTCAAGGGCGCCGATGGCAAGACCCAGTTGGCCCATTCCTTGAATGGCTCTTCTTTGGCCCTGCCCCGCATTTTGGCGGCTTTGTTGGAAAACCACCAAACACCTACGGGCATTCGCATCCCAGCTGCGCTACAGCCTTATTTTGGCAGCGATACAATTGGTGCTTAAAGGGCTTATGGGTGGGCAATAAAGCGATCAAAAAACTCCAAAGTGCGCAACATTTGGTCGATGCGTTGGCGGTTGTTGCCGCTGCGGGTTAACTCGTGCGTGCCCCCGGGATGGCGCACGTATTCTACGGGGCGGCCCAAAATTTTCAAGCTGCGGTAGAGCATTTCACTTTGGATGACCCCCGTCCTTAAATCGTTCTCACCGTGAAAAATCAAATAAGGGGTGTGGACATTGGCCACATAATTGATGGGTGATTCCCGCTCCAAAATGGCTTTGGTTTTTTCTTCCCAAGGATAGCCCCCAAAATAATTGGGCACCAAGCGCCAAGCATTGCCCTCGCCCATGAAAGTGCGCAGGTCATAGACTCCCCGTTGAGAAGAAGCCGCTTTAAAACGTTGGTCGTGGCTGATGATCCAAGCCACCAAATAGCCCGCGTAAGAACCTCCCGTTACGGCCAATCGGCTGGTGTCGATAAAGCCCTCTTTGGCAGCCAGGTCCAAATAAGTCAGGACATCCGAACTGGGCCCTGTTCCCCAGTCATTGAGGTTGGCGCGGAGGAAGTCCGCGCCATATCCGCCCGAACCCCGTGGATTGCCATAAACTACGGCATAACCCCGGGCACAGAAATACTGAAACTCATGCCACATCGAGCTTTCACCCGGTCCCCACATGGCCGAAGGCCCACCGTGAATGTTTAAAATGGTGGG
>RDYY01000301.1 GCA_004293505.1 Sphingobacteriia bacterium
TTTAACAGGTGCCAAGCTTTGAGGCACAAATTATCCTTTGCCTCTCCCGGAATGGGCAAACCATGGCACATGAGGCGGGGCAAATCTTGCTGGGGTTGAACCACTATTTCTACCACATCGGTCAGGGGCAGGGGATAAAAAACAGTTTCCAAATCGTGGTACCCATCGGCCCTTTTGGCTACTATGTGCAGACCCAAATTAATTTTGGCAAAAGGAAAAGCAATCATCAGGCTTTTCGCTTCTTGAGTTCGTCGCGAATGGCAATGGCACGGATATAATCTTCTGCTTCCAACACATCCTGCAGCAGGTTGTTCAACTCTTCTACAGAAAGGGTGGCTAAATCATCTCCGGCTGTGTGGAGGGTCTCCGCGCCCAAAGCTTCTGCCTTGGGCTTGCGGTCACCTTTGTCGTCCATCAATACACCAGCCGCTTCCATGATGTTGTCATAAATATATACGGGACAACCAAAACGCACCGCCAAAGCCAATGCATCGCTGGTACGGCTGTCAATTTCCACTGTATCGTTCTCGGTGTAACAAACCAGTTTGGAATAAAATATGCCTTCTTGTAAATCGCTGATGATGATTTCTTGCAATTCCACGCCAAAAGCGCCCATGAAATTTTTCATCAGGTCATGGGTGAGGGGTCGGGTGGGGTGCATGTTTTCCAAAGCCACGGCAATGGCCTGGGCTTCAAATCCACCAATGACAATGGGAAGTTTGCGCAAACCATTTACCTCCCCCAACACCACCGCATAGGAATGCGTTTGGGTAATGCTGTGGGAAAGGGCCATGATTTCCAATTCTATTTTCTTCATACGGCTACGAAAATAATTGAAAAAGCGCAATGGGTAAAGCATTTGTCACAAGTTGCTTTGCACGGGGGGGCACAAAAAAATCCGAAGCAAGGCTTCGGATTTTGGGACAGCTCTCTTGGGTTTAAGCGCTGGCTTTCAATTTTTTGATTTCGGCCGTCAGTTGCGGTACCACTTCAAATGCATCACCCACAATGCCATAGTCGGCGGCTTTGAAGAAAGGGGCTTCGGGGTCTTTGTTGATGACCACGATGACTTTGCTGCGGTTGACGCCAGCCAAGTGTTGGATGGCACCTGAAATGCCAATGGCAATGTAGAGATTGGGGGCTACTTGTACGCCGGTTTGTCCCACGTGTTCGTGGTGGGGGCGCCAATGGGCATCACCTACGGGGCGGCTACAAGCCGTGGCTGCACCCAATTCTTTGGCCAAATCCAGCAAGATGCCCCAGTTTTCTGGACCCTTGAGTCCTCTACCACCACTCACTACTACATCGGCCTCGGTCAAAGGCACTTCACCACTTACTTTGTTCACAGCGGTTACTTTGATGGAAGCGGCAGGAATGGTGACAGACAAGGATTGAACGGTTGCCACACCTTCACCCGCTACAGTGGTAAAACTGTTGGGGTTAAGGGAAATGACTTTGATGGGAGAAGTGATGGCCACTTTGGCAAAAGCCTTGCCAGAGAAAACCGTTTTTTTGACCACAAAACCATTGCTGGTTTCGGGCAAAGCACAAGCGCCAGCCACCAAGCCGGCTTTCAAACGGGCTGCTACACGGGCTGCTACCGCTTTGCCCGTTTGGTTGTGAGAGAATACCACCACTGTTGCGCCAGATGCGGTTACTGCATCGGCCACTACTTGGGCATATTGTTTGGCGTCCACTTGGCCTAATCCATCAGCCTTGACTTGGTGAATGGTGCTGACCCCATATTTGCCCAAAGCACTGAGGTCATCGGTTGTTTCGCCCAATACCAAACCCTCGGCTTTCACGCCCAGTTGAGCCGCCAATTGGGACCCATAGGTCAGGACTTCTAAAGAAGATTTTTTGATGTGGCCTTCGGCCTGGTCTACAAATATCAATACAGACATGGTCTTGTTTTTTGGTTGATTAAATGGCTTTGGCTTCTTCGTGCAA
>RDYY01000302.1 GCA_004293505.1 Sphingobacteriia bacterium
GAAGAGATCAAAAAAAGTGAGAAGGGTGATTTTGAGATCACTACGCTGATTGACCAAACCAAAAATGTTCGCCGTTCCATTGCAGAAGTAGAAGAAACCTTGTTGATTTCATTTACCCTCGTGGTTTTGGTGATTTTCTTTTTCTTTCGCAATTGGTTGATTGCCATCCGGCCCTTGATTGACATTCCCATTTCTTTGATCGCCACTTTTTTCATCATGTACCTGGCGGGATTTTCCATCAATGTCTTGACTTTATTGGGCATTGTTTTGGCCACGGGATTGGTGGTGGACGATGGCATTGTGGTCACCGAAAACATCTTCCGCAAATTGGAACAAGGGCTTCCCTTGCGGCGCGCGGCCCTAGAAGGCAGCAAGGAAATATTTTTTGCCGTCCTCTCTACCTCCATTACGTTGGCCGTGGTCTTTTTGCCCGTGATTTTTTTACAAGGTTTTGTGGGTTCACTCTTCCGTGAATTTGGCGTAACAGTGGCGGGAGCGGTCTTGGTATCGGCATTTGTATCCCTCACCATTACACCTGTCTTGAATGTTTACTTGAACAAAAAAGACGGGGGACATGGCAAGTTTTATGACATGACCGAACCCTTTTTCAAAGGCATGGAGTCGGGGTATAAAAATGCTTTGGCGGCTTTTCTGCGGGTACGGTGGTTGGCCTGGGTAGTGGTGGCCCTTTGTTTTGTGGCCATTTTTTTCATTGGCAAATCCCTGCAATCTGAACTGGCGCCCTTGGAAGACAAGAGCAGTGTTCGCTTCCAAATGTCAGGACCCGAAGGGGCCAGTTTTGGTTACATGATGGAAACAGGCGACAAGCTCATGAATTTCCTCTTGGACTCCATACCTGAAAAACAATTTGTGTTTGTGGCCATACCCGGCTTTGGGGGCAATGGGGGCGTCAATTCAGGCACTTCGCGCATCAAATTGGTAGAACCCGAAGAGCGCCAACGCACCCAATCCGAAATAGCCAAAGAGATTGCCAAAAAACTTCCCCGCTTCAACAATGCCCGCATTTTTCCCGTAGAAGAACAAACCATTTCGGTGGGCCTGGGTTCCAGGGGTTCTTTGCCCGTGCAATACATTTTGCAAAACTTGGATTTTGACAAAATCAAATCCGTCATTCCCAAGTTCTTGGAAGAAGCGCGCAAGGACAAAACCTTTCAACAAGTAGACGTCAACCTCAAATTCAACAAACCTGAATTGCAGCTGACCATTGACCGCATCAAGGCCAAAGATTTGGGCCTGTCCATTTTAGATGTGGGCGATGTGGTCTCCAGTGCTTTCAGTGGTCGGCGCTTGGCTTATTTTATCATGAATGGCAAACAGTACCAAGTCATTTCACAAGTAGAATATGCCGACCGCCAAAAGCCCGCTGACATTGCACAACTGTATGTGCGCAACAACAGGGGCGAAAGAATACCCTTGAGTGCCGTGGTCAAAATGGAAGAGAATTCCAATCCGCCCACCCTTTTCCATTACAACCGTTACAAAGCTGCCACCATCTCGGCATCTTTGGCCGAGGGCAAGACCATTGGGGATGGGGTAAAAGCCATGCAACGCATTGGCGACAAATTATTGGACGAAAGCTTTGCAACGGCCTTGGGTGGTGCATCGCGGGACTATGCCGATTCTTCTTCCAATACCAGTTTTGCTTTTGGCTTGGCCTTGGTATTGATTTATTTGGTTTTGGCAGCACAGTTTGAAAGTTTCAAAGATCCTTTCACCATCATGATCACCGTGCCCTTGGCTTTGGCAGGTGCTTTGTTGTCTCTGTGGCTCTTTGACCAAACCTTGAACATCTTCTCGCAAATTGGGATGATCATGTTGATTGGTCTGGTCACCAAGAATGGTATTTTGATCGTGGAATTTGCCAACCAAAAAAGAGAACATGGATTGGACAAAAAAGCGGCTGTCTTAGAAGCATCGGCCCA
>RDYY01000303.1 GCA_004293505.1 Sphingobacteriia bacterium
GCGCAGTTGTAAAGTCATCCGCATAGAAGATGCCACCCACAGTACCCGCCGCTTTTGGATCCAGGTACCGGAATTGGAAAGATTTGATTTTTTGCCCGGCCAGTTTGTGACTTTTGACCTGCCCATTCACGAACAACGCAACAAGCGTTGGCGCAGTTATTCCATTGCCTCAGCACCCGACGGCAGCAATATTTTTGAATTGGTGATAGTGTTGATGGAAGACGGATTGGGTACGCCGCACTTGTTCAATGAAGTCAGTGTAGGATCTGAACTCATCATGCGGGGCCCACAAGGAAAATTCACCCTTCCGGAACAATTGGAAAAAGACATTTATTTTATCTGTACCGGCACGGGGATTGCCCCTTTCCGGTCCATGGTACATTATATACAGGCAAACGGGCTGGCGCACAAAGACCTGCACATTGTTTTTGGGTGCCGCAGTTTTGGGGACAGTTTGTACGAGGCCGAATTAAAAGCTTTGCAAAACGACATGCCTGGTTTCCATTTTCATCCTTGTTTTTCCCGCGAAATGCACGTGGCCGATGGACAGTTCAAGGGCTATGTACATGCCCGCTATGAACAATTGATCAGCCAAAAATGGGAAGCCGAAAAAGGTCTCCCCCCTGCACAGTTCTTTCTCTGCGGTTGGAAGAACATGGTGGACGATGCCAAAGCCCGCCTTTTGGGTTTGGGCTATGACAAGAAAGACATCCACTTAGAATTGTATGGCTAAGCCAAGGCTTGGGCAACCATTTCTTTAACCGCCGCCAAAGGAATCCTTTCTTGGGTCATGCTGTCGCGGTGGCGAATGGTGACCATCTTGTCTTCCTTGGTTTGGTGGTCAATGGTCACACAAAAAGGGGTACCAATGGCATCTTGCCGACGATACCTTTTTCCAATGGCATCTTTTTCTTCGTAGAAACATTTGAAACTGGCTTTGCATTGGTCCAACAATTCCCGGGCAATTTCAGGCAAACCATCTTTTTTCACCAAGGGCAAGATGGCCAATTTATACGGCGCCAAGGGGGCTGGAATTTTCAAGACCACACGGCTGTCAGTGCTGCCATCTTCTTTGGTCAAAGTCTCTTCTTGGTAAGCATGGCTCATGACCAAGAGGAACATGCGGTCCAAACCAATAGAAGTTTCAATGACATAGGGAATGTAGTTGCCATAAGGCTTTCCTGTGTCGGGATCTAAATCGTTGTCAAAATATTGTTGCTTTTTCTTGCTAAAAGCTTGGTGACTTTTTAAGTCAAAATCGGTGCGGCTGTGGATGCCTTCCACTTCTTTGAAACCAAAAGGAAATTCATATTCAATGTCCAAGGCTGCATCGGCATAGTGGGCCAATTTAACGTGGTCATGAAAGCGGTATTTGGCAGCAGGTATGCCCAAAGACAAATGCCAATTCATGCGCTCGGTTTTCCAATGCTCATACCATTGCATTTGTGTGCCAGGGCGCACAAAAAATTGCATTTCCATTTGTTCAAACTCCCGCATGCGGAAAATGAATTGACGGGCAACGATTTCATTGCGGAAAGCTTTTCCGGTTTGGGCAATCCCAAAAGGCACTTTCATGCGCGCCGTTTTTTGCACGTTCAAAAAATTCACAAATATGCCCTGGGCCGTTTCAGGCCTCAAATAAATGGTGCTGGACTCATCCGACACCGAACCCAATTGGGTGTCGAACATCAAGTTAAACTGCCGGATATCGGTCCAATTGCCCGTACCACTCACAGCACAAACAATTTTGTTGTCGGCCATCAATTGTTTCAATCCTGCAAAATCTTCTGCTGCCAACAAAGCTTCCATGTTGCTGAGCAAAGCTTGGGCAGCTGCTGCCTCGCCCGCGGCCACCAACTGATCGGCCTTGGCTTCTATCAAGTGGTCCACCCGGTAGCGCTTTTGGCTGTCTTTGTTGTCGATCATGGGATCCGAAAAATT
>RDYY01000270.1 GCA_004293505.1 Sphingobacteriia bacterium
GGTAGCCGACTTGGACCGAACCATTTATATTCGATCCGAACCCTTGAAAGCTGCTGATGCCATTTTGCGCCAGTTGGCCCATTACCCTTACCACGTAGGCCAGATCGTTTACTTGGGCAAGTGTTTGGCGGGCCCAGATTGGCAATCACTGAGCATCCCCAAAGGTGCGTCGGCACAATATTTGCAAAAAGTGCAAGCCGAACAACAACAAAAAGCAGCCACTGACCCCAACAGCAGTCCAACAGAAAAATGAAACACGTCTTCAAGCAATTGGTTCCCCCCTTGGCGCATGCTTTGCGCTGGTACCATCCGCGTTATGGCTGGAAAGGCCATTACCCAGATTTTGCTACAGCTGCTGCCCAAGCAGGAGGTTACGATGCTGCAGCCATTTTGGAACGCATCCAACAGAGCACCCGCAAAGCCATGCGGGGTGAGATTGCTTTTGAAAGAGATGGCATCGAATACGCTAAACCAGAAACAAATTTTCACTTGCTCAGCAGTTTGTTGCGGGTAGCTGCTGAATACGATTTGCACTTGAATGTGTTGGATTTTGGTGGCTCCTTGGGCACCACTTATTTTCAACACCGCCAGCATTTTAGCCACTTGAAATCCTTGCATTGGTCAGTGGTAGAACAAGCCCACTATGTGAAAGCGGGACAGGCTGAGTTTGCTTCGGACCAACTTCATTTTTACGCCACCATCAATGATTGTTTGGCCGAACAAACACCACAAATCATTGTGGTCAATGGCGTTTTGCAATACATTCCCGATTGGAAGGCCTTGGTGCAAGAAATGGCAGAAGCACCCATCCCCTATTTGCTGCTGGATTATGTAGGTTATCACCATCCTGAGCGCATCACCATTCAACACGTGCCCCCGGTTTTCTACGGTGTACCTGCCTCCTATGCTTGTCGTTTTTTTGACAAAGCCGACCAATGGGCATTCTTAGAAAAATTTTATCGACAGGTCTTTTCCTTTACCTCCAGCCCTGATCGTTATTACATTGGCCTCCAACCCTTTTATTATGAAGGGCAATTGTGGCAGCACTTGCCAACGCTATAAGCCTTTTTGGGCCTTCCATTTTTCAGCCGCAAAATCTGCTGCGCGGGCCGTCAAAGCCATGAAAGTGAGGGAGGGATTTTGGGTACCCGTAGACGTCATGCAAGCTCCATCTGTTACAAAAACATTTTGACAAGCGTGCAAGCGGTTGTGGGCATCCAACAAAGAAGTCTTGGGGTCTTTTCCCATGCGAACCCCACCCATTTCATGGATGTCCAGTCCGGGTGCTTGCCCACTGTCGTGTTCTTGTATCTGGGTACAACCTGCAGCCTGCAACATTTTGCGCCCTTCTACAAAAAAATCTTGCAAGAGTTTTTCATCATTCTCATCATAAGCGATGTCGGTTACCAACTGAGGGATGCCCCAAGGATCTCTCTCGCTTTCATGTAAATAAACACGGTTGGTTTCTTTTGGCAAAGTCTCACCCTGCATCATCATGTAAACAGCCCAAGGCCCTGGTGCAGACATAGCTTCTTTTAGTTCAACACCCAATCCTTCATGGGCCTTGCCTCTTTTTCGATGGGCATTGAAATGCACCATGTAACCCCGTTTAAAATCGGTTTCTTGTTGATACAAGTTCCTGAAATTGGGCAGCATGACTTGTGTGGGTCGGCGCCCATAATGATAAAGGTCTTCTGCTCCTGGAAACTGGGCGGTCAAAGTGCCGCGGTAATTGTGAAAAGCAATGAATTTTCCCAACAGGCCATTGTCATTCCCCAAACCATTTGGAAAGCGCTCCGATTGCGAATGCAACAATATGAGGTTGGTATTCAAAGTAGATGCATTCAAAAAAACAAGGTCAGCGGAAAATACTTTTACTTCATGGGTCAGGGCATCAATGGTCCGGATACCACTTGCTTTTTGGGTC
>RDYY01000271.1 GCA_004293505.1 Sphingobacteriia bacterium
GCCTACCTCAATTTTAAACAAGGCTTTGGTACCCAATGGGAGTTGGTAACGGGTTTGCGCACCGAACAAACCGTGGCCAAAGGCAAGAGCCAAGGTCAATCAGTGTTGAACAGAAACTATTGGCAGTTGTTTCCATCGGTTTACCTGACCCGCAAAATCAACAAAGACCTCTCCACTGTTTTGCAATATACCCGCCGCGTCAACCGACCCAGTTTTCAACAGCAAAATCCTTTCATCGAATTCCTGGATTCCCTGACCTATACCCGGGGCAATCCTTTGCTCAGGCCCGAAACCTCCAACCAATACAAGATTGGTCTCAATTACCAGAACCAACCTTTTTTCAGCGTCAGTTACAACCAAACCTTGGACGTTATATTTGAAAACGCGCCCCAGCAAGAAGGTAACTTGACTTTCACAACACCCCAAAACCTGGCCCGCTATGACAACTTGGTCTTTGAATTGAATTTCCCCCTCAACATCGGCAAAAAAATCAGCGGCTTTGGCGGCAACCAATTCATTTATAACCATTACAAGGCCGATTATTTGGGCACTTTGTACGAACGCCAAAAATGGAATTGGCAAGCTTATTGGCAAGTGGCTTACAAGCCCCGCGCCGATTGGAGCATTGAGTTGTCGGGCTTTTACACGACCAATTTCCTGAGCGAATTTGTTACCATCCGCGAATTGGGCAACCTGAATATTGCCATTCAAAAAACCTTTTGGCAAAAACGCGGCAGGATCACCCTCAACCTAAACGACGTGTTCTTTACGCAACGCAGCGATGGGGAATTAAAATACCAAGCCATTGACCTGTCGTTTCGGCAGCGCAATGAAACCCGCAACGCAAGGCTCTCGTTTTTTTACAGTTTTGGCAACCAACAGCTGCGCGCCGCCCGCAACCGTTCAGTGGGCTCTGATGCCGAAACAGGCCGTGTAAAAACCAATTAACACAATTTCGGTCCTCCCATCGTATCCGAAACCCTATCTGGCATTTAATTTGCTACCTTGGGGCAAATACATGAACAATGAGTACCAAAAACATTACCCTGATCGTTATTGCCGGATTGGTTCTGCTCCTGGGAGGATGCGGATGCAACGGTTACAACAGCCTGGTAAAATTAGATGAAGGCGTGAGCAATGCCTGGAACAACGTACAAAGTGATTACCAACGCCGGGCCGACCTGATCCCCAACTTGGTCAACACCGTGAAAGGCGAAGCCAATTTTGAGCAATCCACTTTGGAAAACGTGGTGAAAGCCCGTGCCAGCGCTACGCAAATGAAAGTGGACGCCAAAGATTTGACACCCGAAAAACTGGCCGAGTTTCAAGCCAGCCAAGGCCAATTGTCCCAAGCCCTCGGCCGTTTGCTGATGGTGACCGAAAACTATCCCAACCTGCGGGCCAACGAGGCTTTCCGAGGCTTACAAGCCCAATTGGAAGGCACCGAAAACCGCATCAAAGTGTCCCGCAACGATTTCAATGCGGCAGTGAAAGACTACAATGTAAAAGCCCGTTCCTTCCCCATGAACATCTTGGCTGGCATCACTGGTTTTAAAGTGAAAGAAGGCTTCAAAGCCGAAGCCGGTTCAGAGAAAGCACCTGAAGTTAAATTCTAAACTGGGCATATGTTGGGTCTTTTCAGTAGAAAAGCAAAATCCTTTTTTTCCGAAGCCGATCAGGCCGCCATTGTGGCGGCCATTCAGGCTGCGGAGGTTCGCACCAGTGGCGAGGTGCGTATTTATGTAGAAAGCCGTTGCCGTTTTGTGAACCCTGTGATGCGGGCCCGCGAATTGTTCGAGGACCTGCGCATGGACAATACCGCAGAGAAAAACGGGGTCTTGGTTTACTTGGCCATGAAGGACAGGCAGCTGGCCATTTATGGGGACCAAGGCATCCATGAAAAAGT
>RDYY01000147.1 GCA_004293505.1 Sphingobacteriia bacterium
GGTGCAGGTGCTGCAGGTTTTACCGGGGCTGCTTTCACAAGGGATTTGGCAACAGACTTGGCAGGAGCTGCTTTCACGGGGGCTTTGGCCGCAGGCTTGGCAGGAGCTGCTTTTACAGGGGCTTTGGCCGCAGGCTTGGCAGGGGCTGCTTTTACTGGGGCTTTGGCAACAGGCTTGGCAGGGGCTGCTTTTACTGGGGCTTTGGCCGCAGGCTTAGCAGGGGCTGCTTTTACTGGGGCTTTGGCCGCAGGCTTGGCAGGGGCTGCTTTTACTGGGGCTTTGGCCGCAGGCTTAGCAGGGGCTGCTTTTACTGGGGCTTTGGCCGCAGGCTTAGCAGGGGCTTTTTTGGCAACAGCTGCTTTGGCAGCTGGTTTTTTTATGGCCATGGTGTTTATCCTTTTTGGGTTATCTCCACTTTCAGCAAAGTCTCATTCACTTCAATTTCCGTGCCGCCAACCAGTTCGGGCACAAAATCAATGGAATCTGCCAAAATTTCGCGGCAAATATAGTCGTTAAATTGGTTAATGGAATCCTGCAGGCCGCTGGCAGCTGGAACCCGCACGAATATACGGTCTGTGAGGGCAAATCCAGATTCTTTTCGGATGTTCTGGATCCGGTTCACCAATTCCCGGGCATCACCTTCTCGCCGGAGGTCTTCGGTTAGCTGAATGTCCAAGGCAATGGTCAAAGGACCCTTGGCGGCAACCGACCAGCCCGGAATGTCTTCGGCCACAATGTCAACATCCAACAAACTGATGTCCACTGGGCCTTGGGACAAAGCAAGTGTGTACTGGCCCTCCGTTTCCAATTGCTGAATGGCCGATTGGTCTAGAGCAGCAATGGCTGCTGCCGCTTCTTTCATTTGGGCACCCAATTTGGCCCCTAGGGTTTTGAAATTGGCTTTGATTTTTTTGTGGATCTGGCCATCGCCTGCGGCAATGTATTGGATCTCTTTGATGTTGACCTCGGCTTTGATCAAGTCTTCCATGCTGCTCAAACGGGCTTGCATGGTGGGATTCAGTACGGGCACCATGATTTTTTGCAAGGGCTGACGCACTTTGATGTTGACTTTTTTGCGCAAAGAAAGGACCAAGGAACAAGCTTCCTGGGTCAGGTCCATGCGGGCTTCCAAATCGGTATCTATCAGCGCTGGCTGGCTTAGGGGAAACAGGGCATGGTGCACAGACACCGCTGGGTCCCGACCCGTTGCCGCATTCAGTTTGCGGTAAAGGGCGTCGCTGAAAAAGGGCGAGATGGGCGCCACCAATTTCACCAAGGTTTCCAAACAGGTATAAAGGGTTTGGTAGGCACTGATTTTATCGGGACCGTATTCTCCTTTCCAAAACCGCCGGCGGCAAAGCCTCACATACCAGTTGGACAATTGCGCATCGGTAAAATGTTCAATGGCCCTTCCCGCCAATGTGGGCTCATATTGGTCCATGTGGGTTTGCACCGTGGCCACCAAGCTGTTCAGGGCCGATAAAATCCACCGGTCAATCTCGGGCCTTTCTGCCAAGGGCAGGTCGGCCTCTTGGTAGGTAAACCCATCTACGTTGGCATAGAGGGTAAAAAATTGATAGGTATTGTAAAGGGTACCAAAAAACTTGCGCTGCACTTCTTGAATGCCCGCGGTATCAAATTTTAAATTGTCCCAAGGCGAAGCATTGGTGACCAAATACCAACGGGTGGCATCGGCCCCATACTGGGCAATGGTTTCAAAAGGATTGACCACATTGCCCAAGCGCTTGCTCATCTTGTTGCCGTTCTTGTCCAAGACCAAACCGTTGCTGACCACGGTTTTGTAGGCTACGGAATCAAAGAGCATAACGGCCAAAGCATGCAGGGTATAGAACCAACCCCTGGTCTGGTCCACGCCTTCGGCAATGAAATCGGCTGGGAAAGCAGCCCCGGAATCAACCAGGTCTTTGTTGGCAAAAGGATAATGCCATTGGGCATAGGGCATGGCCCCGCTGTCGAACCACACATCAATCAAATCAGGCACGCGGTGCATGGGCTGGCCCGATGCACTCACCAACACGATCTCGTCTACATAGGGTTTGTGCAAATCCAAAATGCCTGCGTGCAAATAGTTTTTATTGACGTCACTGCCCAACACTTCGTTGGCTTGGCGAATGGCAGCATTCAATGCCTCAATAGAACCAATGCAGACTTCCTCGCTGCCATCGGCCGTGCGCCAGATGGGCAAGGGGGTGCCCCAATACCGGCTGCGGCTGAGGTTCCAGTCCACCATGTTTTCCAGCCAATTGCCAAATCGACCTTCACCTGTTGACGCGGGTTTCCATTGAATGGTTTTGTTCAATTCCACCATGCGGTCTTTGACCGCCGTGGTTTTGATGAACCAAGCATCCAAGGGATAATACAAAATGGGTTTATCGGTACGCCAGCAGTGGGGATAACTGTGCTCGTATTTTTCTACTTTGAATGCCCGGTTGTTTTTCTTGAGGTGCACACAGAGGTCCACATTCACGTCTACATAAGCGGGATCGTCTTTGTAATTCTTCACAAATCGGCCACTGAATTCGCCCAGCCCTGCTACAAATTTTCCTTCACGGTCAACCAAGGTCAAAATGCCCAAACCAAATTGCTTGCCCATTTTGTAGTCATCGGCACCAAAAGCGGGTGCCGTGTGAACAATACCCGTACCGTCTTCTGTGGTCACAAAATCGCCTGCTACCACTTGAAAAGGTTGGGCACCCGGACTGTTGGCTTCAATCACCTCCAAATGATTGGCCGGATAGGGCAAGAGTTGTTCGTAGCGTTGTCCCACCAATTGGGATCCTTTACAAGTGCCCAAGATCTTCCAAGGCAGGACCTTGCTGGCGTCGGAATAGGCAGCAAAATCACCGTTCTCGGCTTCGGGCTTGAAATACTTGCCCAGCAAAGCTTGGGCCAAGACCACTTGCACGGGCAAATGGGTATAGGGATTAAAAGTTTGTACCAACACATAATCAATGTTGGGGCCCACAGTCAAACCCAAATTAGATGGCAAGGTCCAAGGCGTGGTGGTCCAAGCCAAGAAAAAAGTTTCTGCTTCGGCATCGGCGCCAGCAAAAAAACCTTGCAGGGGAACACTGGGCAACCATTTGAACATGGCCACGGCCGATGTGTCTTTCACGTCTTTGTAAGTCCCGGGTTGGTTCAATTCGTGTGAGCTCAAACCCGTTCCTGCCGCAGGCGAATAGGGCTGGATGCTGACGCTTTCATAGAGCAAACCCTTTTTGTACAATTCGCTCAAAATCCACCACAGGGTTTCAATGTAGTCGTTTTCAAAAGTAACGTAGGGATTGTCCAAATCTACCCAGTAGCCCATTTTGCGGGTGATCTCGTCCCATTCTTTTTTGAAACGCAAAACGGCTTCGCGGCATTTTTGGTTATAAGCTTCTACCGAAATGGTTTTGCCTATGTCTTCTTTGGTGATGCCCAATTCTTTTTCAACCCCCAATTCTACAGGCAATCCGTGGGTATCCCATCCCCCTTTGCGTTTCACTTGAAACCCTTGCATGGTTTTGTAGCGGCAGACCATGTCTTTCAGGGTCCGGGAAATGACGTGGTGAATGCCCGGCATGCCATTGGCGCTGGGAGGGCCTTCGTAAAAAACAAAAGGGGGTTTGCCTTCCCGCAAAGAAATGCTGTTCTCAAAAGCCGATTCTTTTGTCCATTGGGTCAACACTTCTCCTTCAATTTGGGGAAGGTTCAACCCAGAAAATGCCTCGTATGGTGCTCGCATAATACCTAAGGATAGCTGTTCCAGGGGTTAAAAAATGGGCACGAAGGTACGAATCCATGCCCAGAAATGGCGCTATCTTTAAAGCATGAAAATGGTTTTCTTCTCGGCCCAGCCTTACGACAAAACATATTTTACCCAATGGAACAACCAAGGTTTGGACCTGGTATTTTTTGAACCCGCTTTGACCGAACAAACGGTTGAACTGGCCCAAGGTGCGGCAGCTGTATGTGTATTTGTAAACGACATCGTCAATCAAGCCGTCCTGGCAAGGTTGGCAGCACTGGGGGTAAAGGTTGTGGCCCTGCGGTGTGCAGGATTCAACCATGTTGACTTGGAAGCAGCCCGTGCCCTGGGTTTGCGGGTTTGTCGGGTACCCGCTTATTCACCAGAAGCCGTGGCCGAACACAGTTTGGCCCTCCTCCTTACCCTCAACCGAAAAACCCACAAAGCTTACAACAGGGTCAGGGAACAAAATTTTTCACTGCATGGCTTGATGGGTCAAAACCTTTACGGCAAAACCATTGGGGTCATTGGAACAGGAAAAATTGGCCAGGCTTTTTGCAGGATCATGTTGGGCATGGGTTGTCGGGTCATGGCTTTCGACTTGGTGGCCAACACCGCTATGCAAGCTATGGGAGTGGATTACCAACCCTTGTTGGAAGTACTGAAAGCCGATGTAGTATCCTTGCATTGCCCCTTGAATGAGCAAACCCGCCACCTGATCAATGACCAAACCCTTTTGGGAATGAAGGATGGCGCTGTTTTACTGAATACCAGCCGGGGCGGCCTCATTGACACACCTGCAGTGATCCGGGCCCTCAAAAAAGGAAAACTGGGCGCCCTGGGCATTGACGTGTATGAACAGGAAGAGAAATTGTTTTTTCGAGACCTGTCCACAGACATCATACAAGACGACGTCTTGCAGCGGCTCTCGGGTTTTCCCAATGTCCTCATTACTGCCCACCAAGCATTTTTTACCCACGAAGCCTTGACTGAAATAGCCCAAACCACATTGGAATCGGTGGGGGCCTTGCTCAAAGGCCAGAAAATAAGAACCGAGGCTGCATTATTGGTATAAATAATATCTGATATTCGTAGTACCTCATTGCCCATGAAGCCCAACACGTCTTTTTTTCGTTCTCTTTTGGTTGTTTTTTTGGCCCTTGGCTTGTTTTGGTCTTGTTCCAAAGAAGTCAGTTTTGAAAGTGGCCAAGGCAGTGGTGGCAATGCTGGCGGAACCATCACCGATACCGCGGGCAATTGCCAGCCTGCCACCGTTAAAGGACAGTACAAAGTAGATGCAGCCGTCACCGATTCCAACTATGTGTTGGTTCGGGTAAACTTTACTTCTCGCGGGACCTACAAAATCTTGTCTGACACCAACAATGGGCTGTGGTTTTTTGATTCTGGTTATGTTTTTTCGAATGGTCCCCAAACCATCAAACTCAGGGCCAAGGGTACCCCTCTTTTGCCCGGGACAACAGACTATGTTTATAGTTTTGGGGGCAATACTTGTGGGTTCAGTATCACGGCTACTGGTGGGGTAAACAATGGCGGCAGCAGCGCCAGTTATTTGCCTACACTGGCGGGCGGAGAGATTGTGTACCAACTGAACCCAGCCGATTCCAGTGATCCCACTCGGCCCAACGATAGTTTAAAAACCACCATTTCTCCCCTCAGTTTTGACTATCCCAGCCCAACTGATCCCAATCGAAAAACCTATTATAAGTACATTGTTAGTCCTTATACCGATACTGGTTTTCGGCACCAATCGGGCAATGATTATTATGCATTGGGTAGGCCAGAATTTGACTATTTCAGCATTTATGATTCGGTCTTTAACAACATCGAATACATCTACTTAAAAGACAATGTCAACCCCGGCAGCCCGGGCGCCACTTGGTTCTCCGATTCGGTACAAGTTGGTGTATTAGACAATAATAACAATTGGACCTACGGTTTTGCCCGCTTGCGCTTGACCATTACTGCAGCCAATGCCAGTGCCAGTTTCAACAATGTTTTGTACACGGGAGTCATTGTGGTAAAGCGGGAAATTCAGTTTAGACCCGACCCAGCAGGTACCCCTTGGGTAACCGTCTTTGAAGGGCAACTATCTTATGCCAAGGGCATAGGACTGGTGGAACAACTGTTTTTTGATCCCGGTGAGACCAATCCCTTTCTGCGCATGACCATTCGGGCTTGGCGCAACCTCTAACCTAAACATGGCAAGCCACACCAAGGCCAAACAACAATACGTTCAGTAATTGATGGGCCAAGATTGGGTTGGATATGCTAATGCAAGAGTTCACAAGGCTTGATGCCCGTGTGCTTTTTAAAAGCGGCGGAAAAGTGTGAGATAGAAGAATAACCCAAGAGGGCACTCACATCAGTAACACTTAAGCTTTTTTCATACAGCAAGTATTTGGCGTGTTCCATCCTTTGCTGCTGGTAAAAATCAAAAATGGTGGTGCCAAAAATTTCTTTAAATCCTTTCTTCAAGTAACATTCGTTCATGGCCACTTTCCGGCTCAATTCCTTGATGGTGATGGGTTCCCCAATGTGTTGCAACAAGATGTCGCGGGCTTGGTAAATCCGGTCCCTGCCGCCTTCATCGGCCAAAAACTTACAAGCAAATCCCTCTGCTTTTTCATCCACCAAACAATCCAAGCTATACAAGAGCAATTCATGCACTTTGGCATTCATGAAAATGTTTTCCAAAGCGCCCGTATAACTGTGGTTCAAGAGCGCATCCAATACATTGCGTTTCTTGAGGCATAAGGGAAATTGCTTGGTAAAAGCGTTGGGGTGCTTAAAAGCCAGTACCTCGTCTTTGCGGTTGCTCAACTTAACGTTGTGCACAAACTGGTGCAAGAAGGAGGCGGTAAAATGAAAAGTGAAAACGTCTACTGTGGTCTTTTTCCCGCTGCAAAAATTGGTGGGTAATTCCTCGCACTGCCCACAAGTTTTTTCTGGACAATAACGGTTACCCGAAATACAATAGCGCAGTTCCAAAAAATTTTCACGTGGCTTGTCTTCGTTAAAATGATAGACCAACATGCCTGCGTCGTCGTTGATCCAAGGATTGGCAGTGGTGTAACGACGGACTTCATATTGAACCGAATCGGGTATCTTTTGCACTTTCTCGTGCACCAGGTCCAATTGGGCCAAAACTGCCGCACTCTGCTGGGTCTTCCACATGTCCAAAAGAACTGCCATGGCACAAAATTAATGTATCTACATGGATTTACCTGAAACCAGGTGTTAAATTGGGGAAAACTATGGGTTTTCACCCCTTTTTTTACGCCTGTTTTTGGTTACATTTGCCCGCTTGCCCATTTTCACTAAAACGCAAGCAGGACAAGGATTTATGAGCGAAAATACAGGGTTACAGCCAGGGGCTGATAACAACAAACAATACGGCGCAGACAGCATACAGGTTTTAGAAGGATTGGAAGCCGTTCGCAAACGGCCCGCCATGTACATTGGAGATGTGGGCATGAAGGGTTTGCACCACTTGGTGTATGAGGTAGTAGACAACTCCATTGATGAGGCCCTGGCAGGATATTGTAAAAACATCCAGGTCCAGATCCATACCGACAATTCCATCAGTGTGCAAGACGACGGCCGGGGGATTCCAACTGCCATGCACACCAAGGAAAAACGCAGTGCACTGGAAGTGGTGATGACCGTGCTGCACGCCGGGGGAAAATTTGACAAGAACACCTACAAGGTTTCAGGTGGATTGCACGGTGTAGGGGTGAGTTGCGTAAACGCCCTGTCCACCAAGCTCTTGGTCACCGTTGAGCGCGAAGGCAAGGTGTTTGAACAAGAATATGCCATTGGGGTACCCCAATACGCAGTCAGGGAAACAGGTACCAGCAACAGAACCGGTACCAAAGTGCATTTTTGGCCCGACCACACCATTTTCCAAGAAACTGTTTACAAAAAGGATATTCTTGAAGGCCGTTTGCGCGAGTTGGCTTATTTGAACCGCCGCATCCGCATTACCTTGACCGACTTGCGGGAATTGGACGATGCGGGACAAGCTTATACCAAGGAATTTTACAGCGAAGGAGGCATCATTGAATTTGTACAGATGCTGGACAAAAACGGGAACCGCAACCCCATTTTGGCCGCGCCCTTGTTTGTTGAAGGGCACGACGAAGCCACCAATGTAGCGGTGGAAGTGGCCCTCACTTACAACGACGATTTCAAAGAACACATTTTTTCTTACGTCAATAACATCAACACCATTGAAGGGGGTACCCACGTAACGGGCTTTAGACAAGCCTTAACAAGGGTGTTTAAATCCTATGGTGACAAAGAAGGCCTTTTTGAAAGGGCCAAAGTGAGTGTGGAGGGAGATGATTTTCGCGAAGGCTTGAGTGCCATCATTTCTGTGAAAGTACCCGAGCCCCAGTTTGAGGGCCAAACCAAAACCAAATTGGGCAACAGCGAAGTCAGTGGGGTGGTACAAACCACCGTGGCCCGTGCCCTGGAAGCCTATTTGGAAGAGAATCCCCGTGAATCCAAACAAGTTATTTCCAAAATCATATTGGCCGCTCAGGCCCGTGTGGCGGCCAAAAAAGCCCGCGACATGGTACAACGCAAGACCGTGTTGAGTGGCGGTGGATTACCTGGAAAACTGGCCGATTGCGCCGAAAAAGACCCCACCAAATGCGAACTCTACCTGGTAGAAGGAGACTCGGCGGGTGGAACAGCCAAACAGGGAAGGGACCGCCACTACCAAGCCATCCTCCCCCTGCGCGGAAAAATCTTGAACGTAGAAAAAGCCATGGAGCACAAAATCTACGAGAACGAGGAAATCCGCAACATGTACACGGCCCTAGGAGTTACCGTGGGTACACCGGACGATCCCAAAGCCCTGAACACGGCCAAACTGCGCTACCACAAGCTCATCATCATGACCGATGCCGATGTGGATGGATCCCACATTGCCACCTTGATCCTGACCTTTATTTTCCGCTACATGAA
>RDYY01000148.1 GCA_004293505.1 Sphingobacteriia bacterium
TCTCCTTTCATTGCATTGATTGAAGAAGTGGGCGTACAAGAACAAGAAGCCACCAAAATTTGGTACAGCTTAGACGAAAATATTTACCACTACGATGAAGGAAAGCGCGTTGAAATGGTGGCCTTGCCTTCTATGGATTACCAAATCACCACACTGATTGATTTCAACAGTCCTGTGCTGGGAACCCAACACGCAGGTTTAAAAACCATCAAGGATTTCAAAGTGGAGATCGCTCCCTGCAGGACATTTTGTTTTTTACATGAATTAGAAACCCTGTTGGAACATGATTTGATCAAAGGCGGCGACATCAACAATGCCATTGTAGTGGTAGACAAACCCGTGACAGATGAAGAAATGACCCGCTTGGCCAAAGTCTTTAAAAGAGACCGCATAGAAGTCAAAAGCGAGGGTTATTTGAACAATTTGGAACTGCGTTTTCCCAACGAACCAGCTCGGCACAAATTACTGGACGTTGTAGGTGACTTGGCTTTGATTGGCTATCCCATCAAAGCCCGCATCATCGCCAACCGACCCGGACACAGCTCAAATGTAGAGTTTGCCAAAAAAATCAAGCAATACATCAAAAAGAATAAGCACGTTAAAGGGGTGCCGATATATGACCCCACTGCACCTGCTGTTTACAACTTGGAGCAGATTGAAAAAACCCTTCCCCACCGCCACCCATTTTTGTTTGTAGACAAAGTGGTGGAATTAACAGACACTTACATTGTGGGGATCAAGAATGTCACTTTCAACGAATGGTTTTTTCCCGGGCATTTTCCCGGAAACCCCGTCATGCCAGGGGTTTTACAAATTGAAGCCCTGGCCCAAACCGGAGGCATACTCTGTATCAATTCCATGCCCGAAGGCGATTACAATACCTATTTCTTGAAAATTGACAATTGTAAATTCAAGCAAATGGTTCGTCCTGGAGATACCATGGTCATGAAATTAGAATTTACTGGGCCCATCCGCCGGGGCATTTGTGAAATGCGCGGAACCGTTTATGTGGGTGGCAAAGTGGCCACCGAAGCCGATTTGGTGGCACAAGTGGTGCGCCGCCCTCAACCTTAATGCCATTTTATGACCCATCCTTATACCTATATAGACCCCAACGCAAGGGTTGCCCCCAATGTTAAAATTGATCCCTTCACGGTGATCCATGGAGACGTTCAAATTGGCGAGGGCACATGGATTGGCTCCAATGTTACCATCATGGATGGGACCCGCATCGGCAAGAATTGCCGGGTTTTTCCAGGTGCAGTCTTGGGTGCCATTCCCCAAGATTTAAAATTTTTGGGTGAAAAAACCACTGTTGAAATTGGGGACGATACCACCTTGAGGGAATTCGTGACCATCAACCGGGGCACATCCGACAGGGGCCGAACTGTCATCGGAAAAAACTGTCTCATCATGGCCTACAGCCACGTGGCCCACGATTGCATCATTGGCAACAATGTCATCATGAGCAATTCTGTGCAAGTGGCGGGTCACGTGACCATTGGCGATTGGGCCATCATTGGTGGAGTGAGTGCGGTTCACCAATTTGTACAAGTAGGGCAACACAGTTTTGTGGCTGGGGGATCTTTGGTCAGCAAGGACGTTCCGCCCTATATCAAAGCCGTTCGCAACCCCTTGAGTTATGGTGGGGTCAACAGTGTGGGATTAAAACGCCGCGGTTTTTCTTTGGAAAGAATCAACCACATCTTAGATGTTTACCGCAACATTTACAACAAAGGATTTAACACCACCCAATCCCTTGAATTCATAGAAGAGGAATTGCCCGCTACAGACGAAAGAGATGAAATTGTCACTTTTATCCGCGAGAGTGGCCGGGGCATCATCAAAAGATTCAGCAAGAGCGCAACCGACGATGAGTGAGTGGCGCATTCGTTTGCTAGGGGCCGGTAAAAAATTCAACCGACACTGGGTTTTCAAAGACCTGGATGCCCAATTCATCAGTGGTCAATGCACGGCTTTGCAAGGTCCCAATGGATCGGGCAAGAGTACTTTGTTACAAAGCTTATCCGGTGCGTTGGGATTGAACAAAGGAGAAATCATTTGGGAAAAAAATGGTGCCACTTTGGCGCCCGATCAATGGCCTCGGCTCTTGTCCTATTGCGCTCCTTACTTGGAATTGGTGGAAGAATTCACGGCCCGAGAAGCCCTTGCTTTTCAAGCACATTTTAAACCCACCCTGCCACAGTGGAACATCCCATCTATTTTAGAAAAAGTTGACTTGGTGGGTGCCGCCGACAAACAGATCCGCTACTACAGCAGCGGCATGAAACAACGCATCAAATTGGCCCTGGCTTTTTTTGCCGATACACCAGTGTTGTTTTTGGATGAACCTTGTAGCAACCTAGATGCAGCTGGCATTGCTGTTTACCAAGAATTATTGGCAACTTGTACCCAGGGACGCTTGGTAGTGATTGGCAGCAACGACCCGCAAGAAACCCAGACCTGCTCGGCCTTTGTTACCCTGGCCAAAAATGCTTGATCAACGTCGGCTGGCAATGATGAGGTTGAGGTCGGTGTACTTGAGATCAAATTTTTGGGAAATGTAAAAATCCGTCAAGGATCCCTTGAACAAATAAACCCCTTCGCGCAAATTGAATTTGTGCCAAATCATTTCTTCTAATCCCCCTTCATCACTTACTTCCAACACCAAGGGCATCAACACATTGCTGATGGCTTGGCTGGCTGTGCGGGCAAAGCCACTGGGAATATTGGGCACACAATAATGCAATACTTGGTGCTTTAAAAAATAAGGCCGGTCGTAACTGGTCAATTCGCTGGTTTCAAAACAGCCTCCCCTGTCAATGGCCACGTCAATGATGACACTGCCTGGGCGCATGGCAGCCACCATTTCTTCGGTTACAACCACCGGGGCTCGGCCCAACTCATTGCTCAATGCGCCCACAGCCACTTCACAAGTCTTGAGTTGCTTGGCCAAAATTTTGGGTTCCAATACAGAGGTCCAAACCCTTTGGCCCAAATTGTTTTGCAATTGCTTTAGCTTGTATACGTCGTTGTCAAATACTTTCACAGAAGCCCCCAAGGCCAAGGCATTGCGCGTGGCCATTTCACCCACAATACCGGCGCCTATGATCACAACTTTGGTGGGGGGGATGCCACTGATGCCCCCTAAGAGAACCCCCTTTCCAGCATTGAAACTACTCAGGTATTGGCCCGCAATCAACATTACGGCTGATCCCGCAATTTCGCTCATGCTGCGAACGATGGGATAATTGCCCGAATCGTCTTTGAAATTTTCAAAGCTCAAAGCGGTGATTTTTTTCTCCATCATTTTCTCGATGTGCGTTTTTTGCAGAGCCGAGAGGTGGATGGGAGAAACAATGGTTTGGTTCATTTGCAACAGCGGCAAATCGGCTTCAACAGGTGGGGCACTCTTGACCAAAAAAGGGCATTGGTACACTTTTTCTCTTTCTGCCACTACCTGCGCCCCCGCTTCGGCATAGTCCCTGTCCGAAAAATGGCTGCCCTCCCCTGCTTTGGTTTCTACCGTTACCGTATTGCCATTGGCCACCAAAACACCCACGGCATCGGGTGTCAGGGCAATGCGGTTTTCTTGAAAAGCAACCTCTTTGGGAATACCTATTTGTAATTTGGACCCAGGGGCTTTGACGTCGAGGACTTCTTCCAAGGTTTCGTAAAGAAAAGCAGCACTGATATTGGGTTTGGCGGAAGGCATAAAAATTCTTGTAGCCGAAAGTTACGGATTCTGCGCCGAGTCTGGTGTTTCAACAAAGAGCCTCCGGGTGGCTTCATCCAAAATTTCCAGGTGCAGGTGCCAAACGTCGTCACCCAACAATCCAGGCGCTTGCTCGGGCCATTCCACCCAACAAGGAGCGCCAGAAGCCAAGAGGTCTTCTACCCCTGCATCAATGGCTTCTTCAACATTTTTTAAGCGGTACCAATCCATGTGGTAAATGGTCCCTGCTGTGGGAGAGTGGTATTCGTTTACAATCGAGAAACTGGGGCTGCCCATGGCATCTGGAATGCCTAAATGCTGGCCCAGCGCCCGCAACAGGGTTGTTTTGCCTGCTCCCATGGGGGCATGGATGGCCCAAACCTTGTGTTGCTTTCCCCTTGCCCACAAAGCAGCAGCCACTTGAGGGGTTTGCGCCAAACCATAAATCGCATCCATGTGGCAAAGATAGGCGGGAAAATAGCGAATATCGAAAGGGCCAGGATGGGCTTTGTTGTAATTTTGCAACAAAGCAAAGAGATGGCAGAAGACCTGATGAAAGTTGAAGCAACACCACCAAGTGCCAATCTAATCAATTGGCAAGTCAAGGGCATGAGTTGCACCAACTGTGCTTTGACCTTGGAAAAATATTTACAAGAAAAAGGCATGTCTGCTGTGAAGGTCAATTTCATGGGGGGCGAATTGGGTTTTGAAAACCGCATTGGCCTTTCGCCAGATGCCTTGAAAAAAGGCATCCGGGACCTGGGCTACCAAGTAGTGGAAGAAGAAACCAGTGTGCACAAAACCTGGGGCTTGCAGAATCATTTTCAACGCTTTTTGTTTTGTGCTGTTTTTGCCCTTCCCTTGATGACCCACATGGTCCCTGGTTTGCATTGGCATTGGCTGATGAACCCTTGGGTACAAATTGGATTGACCTTGCCCGTGTTGTGGGTGGGCTTGCGTTTTTTTGGGCGCAGTGCTTGGAAAAGCTTGCGCAAAGGCGTTCCCAACATGAACGTATTGGTAACAGTGGGGGCAGTGGCTGCTTTTGTGTACAGCTTGTATGGCACTTTGACCGGTCAAGCAGAAAAATATTTGTTCTACGAAACCACAGCCACCATTTTTACCTTGGTCTTTTTGGGCAATTGGTTAGAAGACCGGTCGGTAGAAGCCACCCAAAAGACTTTGCGACAATTGATCAAGTCGCAAAAGACCATGGCCAATATGTTGGCTTATGATGACCAACACCAGGAACATGTTTTTCCAGTAGAGAGTACTGCTTTAAAAGTAGGAGACCTCATCTTGGTTCGCCAAGGTGAAGTGGTGCCCATGGATTGTAAGATTTTAAGTGGCACTGCGGCCGTTGACGAATCCATTGTCACGGGAGAATCTTTGCCCATTGAGAAATCCACCAAGGACATGTTGATTGGAGGGTCTGTTTTGGTGCAAGGCAACATCAAAGCCTATGTATTGTCGGTGGGCAAAGACGCTGTGCTGGGACATATTTTGGAAATGGTTAAAAATGCCCAAACCGAGAAGCCCCCCATCCAGAAATTGGCCGATAAAATCTCGGCGGTTTTTGTTCCCGTGGTGTTGGGCATTGCTGTACTGACTTTTTTGGGCAATTATTTTTGGACCCCTGCAGGTACCACAGAAAGTTTGATGCGCAGCATTGCCGTATTGGTGATTGCCTGCCCCTGTGCCATGGGATTGGCCACACCGGCTGCCATCGCGGTGGGTTTGGGCAGGGCAGCCAAAAACGGCGTCTTTTTCAAAGACACCAGCAGTTTAGAAAAATTCAAATTCATCCAACAAGTGGTCTTTGACAAAACAGGCACTCTGACCACGGGGGCTTTTGACATAGCTGGGTTTGAATTGACGCCGGCCGGTCAAGCTTGGGGGGTTGACCGCTTTCAACAAGTGGTAGGGTCATTGGAAAAATTCTCCAATCATCCCTTGGCCAAAACCATGGCCAAAGCATGGAAACCAGCGGTGGAAGTGGTTTGGCTAGAAAAGAAGGAAACACGGGGCATGGGCATGGAGGGGGTGACCAAAGAAGGAGAAAGAATACTGGTGGGTTCTTGGAAAATAACCGACAAACTGAACACCCCCAAAGGCCACAACCTTTATGTGATGTGCAATGGAGAATGGATGGGCTGGATTGATTTGGTAGACCAAATAAGACCCGAAGCCAAATCCCTCATGGGTCAGTTGCACCAACAAGGCATCCGCACCATTTTGTTGAGTGGTGATAGTTTCCACAAATGCGAAGCCTTGGCAAAAGACTTGGGCATGACCGCTTTTTATGCCGAACAAAGTCCTGAAGAAAAACTACAAAAGATTGGTGATTGGTGTGCCCAAGTGCCCACGGCCATGGTGGGTGATGGCATCAATGATGCCCCAGCTTTGGCCAAAGCCACTGTGGGCGTCTCTTTGAGTGAAGCATCTCAACTGGCCTTGCAAAGTGCCGATGTGGTGCTGATGAACAATGGCTTGAAAAACCTGGGTCTGGGTTTGGGCTTGGGCAAACACACTTACCGCACCATTCAAGAAAACTTGTTTTGGGCGCTTTTGTACAATGTCATCGCCATTCCCATCGCTGCTTTTGGCGGCCTCACGCCTACGGTGGGGGCCTTGGTCATGGGTTTGAGCGATGTGGTCTTGGCCTTGAATTCCATTCGCTTGTTTTACAAAAAAGTGGTTTGATCGTGCCAACCGCCTTAGCGCTTTTACAACGATATTGGCAACATGCACAATTTCGGCCCCAACAGGCCGAAATCATTGCAGCTGCTGTGGCAGGCAAAGATGTCTTGGCTTTGTTGCCCACCGGGGGAGGAAAATCCATCTGCTTTCAAATTCCGGGATTGATGCGGGGTGGCCTAACCTTGGTGGTCTCTCCCTTGATTGCTTTGATGCAAGACCAGGTGATGGCTTTGAACAACAAAAGCATACCCGCCGCATCCATTCACAGTGGTTTGTCTCAAGGCGAGGTTCAAGACATATTGGAGAAAGCTGCCAAGGGAAAACTTTCCTTTTTGTATTGTTCCCCTGAACGATTAGAGAGCAAGGTTTTCCAGTCCTGGTCAACACAATTACCACTTTCCTTGTTGGTCATTGACGAAGCCCATTGCATTTCTCAGTGGGGACATGATTTCAGGCCACCTTATCGGCGACTGGCCGCTACTCGACAAGCTTTCAAAACCGTTCCTGTCATGGCTTTGACAGCATCGGCTACTCCTGCCGTTGCGGCTGACATCTGTGCCCAACTGGGCTTTTCAGCACACACCATTTTTAGGCAATCTTTTACCCGGCCCAATTTGTCCTACTCGCATTTTAAAGTGGCCCACAAAACAGAAAAACTGGTTTCCATTTTTAGAAACGTAGCCGGTAGCGGATTGGTCTATTGCAGCAGCAGGAACGGCACCAAAAAAATTGCTGCTGCCCTGCTGCAAGCCGGTATTGCTGCGGATCATTACCACGCAGGACTGGACCCTGAAACCCGGGAACAAAAACAAGCCGATTGGATCAGCAACAAAACCCGCGTCATGGTTTGTACCAATGCTTTTGGCATGGGCATAGACAAACCAGATGTGAGAACAGTGGTGCACCACGACTTACCAGAAGCCTTGGAACATTATTACCAAGAGGCAGGAAGAGCAGGAAGGGATGGTCAAAAAGCCTATGCTGTTTTGCTGCAATCTTCCAAAGACTTGGCAGAGCGCAGCATCCAAGCCAGCCAAAAATTTCCGCCCCTTTCGCTGATCCTGAAAATTTACAAACACCTGGCTGAGTTTTTTCAAATTCCCGTGGGCAGTGGCGAAGGACAATCCTATGATTTTGACATAGAGAAATTTACCCGTGCGTTTCAATTGGATACCTTAACTGTTATCAACACCTTGAAGCTATTGGAAAGGGAGGGTTTTCTAGAATTTGACGAATCGGTTTTTCAGCTGTCGCAAGCCGGCTTTTTGTTGACCCGAGAGGAATTGGTCATAGCCGAAAAAACCTATCCCCAATGGGAAGACTTGACCCAGGCTTTGTTGCGCAGTTATGCGGGCATTTTAGAACAAAAAGTAAGCATCCGCGAGTTGGCTTTGGCCAAAGCCATGCGTTGGTCTGGAGAAAAAGTGACCAAGGGGTTAAAGGCTTTGCACCAATTGGGTGTCTTGGTGTACGAACCCAAAAAAGAAAGCCCACAAATCAAGTATTTACTGAACCGAGCCAATGCGGATTATTTGAATTGGGGCGAGAAACCTTATTTGGAAAACAAAGAGCGATACCAAAAAAGGTTGCAAGCCATGATCCAATATGCGCAGCTACAAGACACTTGCCGCAGTCAATTTTTGGGCCAATATTTTGGCGAAGCTGCTGCCCCCGTTTGTGGGGTGTGTGACAACTGTTTGGAACAGAAAAAACAGCCCTTGTCCACGCAAGAATTCTTGGACATCAAAGCAGGGGTCCTGTCTGCTTTGGCTGCTCACATCACCCTGCCCAGCAGCCAAGTTTTCAGCCAATGGAAACATTTGGGGAAAGCCAAAACGCAATCAGCCTTGCAACAAATGGCGCAAGAAGAATTGATTCAAATGGACGAGCAAGGACAAATTGCTTTGCTTTAATACCGCTTGCGGGAGCGGCTGCTGCCGCCCAAACCCAGGGCCCCCAAAAGGCTGCGTGTGAGTACACTGGCAGCGGTTCGGGTAGCTTGCTTAACGGCAGGATTGTCAAAAAAACTGGGTTCTGACCTGGCTGTGCGATAAGTTTTTGCCTCCGCTTTTTCTGTTGCTTTTTGCTCTTTCTCTACTATTTTAGCTTCTGCTTCTGCCGCTTTTGCAGCTGCGGCATCTGCTATTTTTTGGGTTAACATTTCGTGCGCACTCTCGGCATCAATGACTTTGTCATATTCCGCTTTGATCTTGCTTTGACCCAAAACCTGGTTGATCTCCGCATCGGACAAGACATCCATTCTGCTGCGGGGAGAACAAAGCGATACGTGCACCAGTGGTGTGGGTATTCCCTTCTCATTTAGCAAG
>RDYY01000149.1 GCA_004293505.1 Sphingobacteriia bacterium
CCGAAGCCTTGAAGCTGGGGCAAAAAGTGCAAGTGAAAGTGTTGGAAGTAGACAAACAACGCAAACGCATTGCCCTTTCCATCAAACAAACCTTGGCACCTGCGCAAACTGCGGCCCCCAAATCATCAAGGCCCCACACATCACAAAAATCAAGCACGCACGCACCACAAGATCTCAGTAACTTGCCTGTGGGCGATGCTTTGGCCTTGCTCAAACAGAAATTTGGAAAATAAAGAACGATTGGCCGCGCTGGGCATAGCGCAATTAAGGCCTTTTCAAAAAGAAGCGTTAAATACCATTGCCAAAGGGGCAGACACCCAATTGGTGGCACCCACAGGTTCGGGTAAAACCCTGGCTTATTTGTTGCCCCTGGTGTCAAAACTAGACCCGGCCTTGGGGGCCTGTCAAGCCATGGTCTTGGTGCCTTCGCGGGAGTTGGCCTTGCAAGTCACGGCCGTGTGGCAAAGCCTGCAAACTGGTGCCAAAGTTTTGGCCATGTATGGCGGCCATGAAATGGCCGCCGAGACCAACAGCCTCACCCAAATGCCCGCCCTGATCGTGGGCACACCGGGCAGGATTGCTGATCATTTTCACCGCAAAACATTTGGCGCTGACCAATTGAAAGTGTTGGTCTTGGATGAATTTGACAAATGCTTGTCCTTGGGTTTTGAAAAAGACATGGCCGATATCCGCATGGCTTTGCCCAAAAAAATCCAACAAGTTTTGGTATCGGCCACAGCCGCTGTGCCCATTCCGGAATGGTTGGGATTTTGGGCCGATAAAATTGTTGCGTCGGATGACGAATCCCCCGCCGATCGATTGGCCTATTATGAAGTGGCCGCACCCGAGAAGGACAAGCTGGAACCCTTGCTCAGGTTGCTTTCTGTGGTGCAACCCGGACCTGTTTTGGTATTTTGTAACCACCGCGATGCAGCCGAAAGAACGGCTGCATTCTTGAAAGAAAACAAAGTGCCTGTGGGCCTTTACCACGGCGGCATGGAGCAAGTGCAAAGAGAATTGGCCCTGATCCGTTTTCGCAATGGAACCGATGCTTTTTTGGTGGCCACCGATTTAGCAGCCCGTGGCTTGGACATCCCTGAATTGCCCACAGTGGTCCATTATCATTTGCCCCATACCGCTACCGAATTCATTCACCGCAATGGCAGAACGGCACGCAACAGCCAAGAAGGAAAAGTGTATTGGCTTTTACACGAATCCGAAAAACGCCCGGATTTTTTGCCCGATCCAGAAGCGTTTGATTTGCCCGCAAAACCAGCCCCTTTTCCTGCTCCTTTGTGGGACACGGTATTTGTGGCCGCTGGAAAAAAGCAAAAAATCAACAAGACCGATATCGTGGGCTTTTTTTGTAAAACTGGAAAACTGCCCGCCCAAGATTTGGGATTGATTGTGGTACAAGACAACAGCAGTTTTGTGGCCGTCAAGGCCAAAGCCTTGTCCACACTGCTTCCCCTCTTGGCTGGACAAAAAATAAAGGGCCAAAAATGCCTGGTGAAGCGGGCCCGTTAAGTGGGTGCTTTTTCTTATTTTCAAGTTTCAAACGATGGCTATGCGCATACTTCCTTTTCTGGTTTCTGCTGCGGCAACTGCGGGTTTGACCTTTGCGTTGAACACCCCTTTGCCCGTAGGAAAATCCAAAACACCCCGCTTGGGTTATTTCTTGTCGCCCCAGATGGGGTTTTGGCAAAATGCCGAAGCCAAGAACAAAGACTTCAACCAAGACCTGAAAATGGCTGGCCTCAAAGGCAAGGTTGAAGTGTATGTAGACGATCGCTTGGTTCCCCATGTGTATGCCGAACAAGACCTGGACGCTTACCAAGTGCAGGGCTATTTGCACGCCAAGTTTCGCCTTTGGCAGATGGAATTTCAAACCCATGTAGCAGCTGGTCGCCTCAGTGAAATTGTGGGTGCAGACCGCATCAAAACCGATCAGTTTTTTCGCCGACTGGGCATGAAATTGGGTGCCGAAAGAACCAAGGCCAATGTAGAGAAGAACAGCCCTGAAATGGCCGCTGCCATTGAAGCGTATGCCAAGGGGGTGAACGCCTATATTGCTTCGCTCAAACCCGAGGAATTGCCTTTTGAATACAAATTATTGGACTACCAACCCGAGACTTGGACCACTTTGAAAACCTATCTGTTTCAGATGTTCATGTCTTATGATTTAACCGCCCGAGGGGTTACCAGTGATTTACAAATGACCAATGCCCGCAACCATTTTGGGTATGCCGATTTTGACCAACTCTTTACCAATGAACAAGAAGCATTGGATCCCATCATTCCCAAAGGAACAGTTTTTGCGCCCCCCAGCATCGCGGTAAAAGCACCCGCTGCCAGTGACAGTGTTTATTTGGGAAAAACAACAGTAAAAGACAGCAGCGCACTGCCCCCCACACCCAACAAAAGCAATGGCAGCAACAACTGGGCCGTGTCGGGGAGCAAAACCAAATCAGGCCGACCCATTTTGTGCAGCGATCCCCACTTGGGGCTTAACCTGCCTTCGCTCTGGTTCGAAATCCAAATCACCACCCCCAGCCATTCAACTTATGGGGCCAGCTTTCCGGGTTCACCCGCTGTCATCATTGGCTTTAACCAAGACATTGCTTGGGGGGTGACCAATGCCGGCAGGGACGTGATCGACTTTTTTGACATGTCTTTCAAAGACGCCACTTTGCAGGAATACCAATTCAATGGCCAATGGCAAAAAGCCAGTTTTGTAGAAGAGACCATCAAGGTAAAAGGTGGGGCCGATGTAAAGGACAAAATTGCCATGACCCAGTTGGGTCCAGTCATGTACGACAAAACCTATCCCAGCGCCCAGGCCCCCGGAAAATATTTGGCCGTCAAATGGTCTTCCCACGAGGCCAGCAATGGGTTGAACACCTTTTATTTGTTGAACCACGCCAAGAATTTTGACGACTACCGAAAAGCCATTTCTTATTGGACCACCACTGGACAAAACTTTGTGTTTGCCGACAAACAAGGAGACATTGCCATTCAACAACAAGCCCATTTTGTGGCGCGTTGGAACAGACAAGGCGATTTTGTTTTGCCCGGCAGCGACAGCAGTTTTGATTGGCAAGGAACCATTCCCTTTGAAGAAAATCCCTTCATCAAAAACCCTGCTAGGGGCTTTGTGAGCTCGGCCAACCAAAAACCGGTAGACGAAACCTATCCCTATTATCTGGGCACGGCCAGCAGTTTCCCAGTGTACAGGGGACTGATCATCAACCGCAAATTGTCGGCCATGTCTGGCATTACGCCCCAGGACATGATGGCTTTGCAAACAGACAATTACAATGTCATGGCCGAGCAAGCCAGACCGGCCCTGATGAAATACTTGCAACCGGCTGCCTTGAATGCCAATGAACAACGCATGGTGAAAACCATGGCGGACTGGAACCTGTGGAACAACCCCACCGAAAAAGGTGCCACTGTTTTCAAAGCAGTGTGGGACAGTTTGGAAAATGCCATTTGGCTGGATGATTTTGCTGCCAGCACAAAAGACATGGGTTGGCCCGACGAAATTACTTTGGTGCAAATTTTACAAAGGGATTCTGCTTACAAGTTTGCCGACAATATCCAAACCCCCAACAAGAAAGAAACCTTGTCTGATGCCCTTACCACTGCCATTCAAAAAGCCACTGTTGCCTTGTTGGTTTTGGAAAAAGAAAACAAACTGGAATGGGCCAAGGCCAAAGCCACCCGCGTCAACCACTTGTTGAAAATTGATGCCCTCAGTCGTATGAACCTGCCCATTGGGGGCGGTGCCCACATCATCAATGCCACCACGGGCAACCATGGACCCAGTTGGCGCATGGTGGTGCACCTGACCGATGAAGTAGAAGCCTATGCCCTTTATCCCGGCGGCCAAAGCGGCAATCCCGGCAGCCATTACTGCGACAGTTTTGTGGACTACTGGGCAGCTGGCAAATACTATCCTGTTTTGTTCTTGAACAAGACAGCTGTGGCGGCCCATCCCCGCATCAAATGGTTGATGACATTTACCAAAGCTTAATCAGCATCATGAAAACATTAGTAGCGATTGTACTCACTGCCTTTTTGGCCTTTGTATTGGGCCTGTTTACCGTTTTACCTTGGTGGACTTTTGTCTTGACCAGTGCCTTGGTGGCTTGGTTGTTGAAAGAAAAACCAGGGGCATCTTTTTTGGCCGGCTTTGCGGGGTTGTTCTTGTTGTGGGGCGGTTTGGCCCTGAAAATTAACATGGCCAATGAAAGCCTCTTGGCCAGCAAAGTGGCCCAGATCCTACCCTTGGGTGGATCGGCTGTGGCCCTCATTTTGTTGACGGCAGTTTTGGGCGGATTGGTGAGCGGGTTGGCAGCCCTTTCTGGGGCCTATTTGCGCAAGCCATGAGTGCATCCCTTGATCTGAACAAAGCTTTTCAAGCGCATTGGCACAAGACATGCCAAGAAAAAAAATGGGGCCATTCCCCCTTTTTATTGGCCTGCAGTGGGGGAGTAGACAGCATGGTCTTGGCCCATCTTTTGTTGGCAGCCCAAGTCCCTTTTGCAGTGGCCCACATGAATTTTCAATTGCGCGGCGAAGAGTCTACCCGCGACGCCAATTTTGTGCGAGCCTTTGCCGCGCAACACCAATTGCCCTTTTTTTACCACATCCCCCCAGCAAATCAGTCCGGTGCAGGCATTCAAGAATGGGCCAGAGACCAACGCTACCAATGGTTGGGGACTTTGCTGGAAGCAGCTGAAGCGGCAGGAAAACCGTTTACAACAATATTGACCGCCCACCATGCAGATGACCAATTGGAAACCCTTTTGTTTCATTTTTTCAGGGGTACGGGATGGGAAGGCTTGCAGTCCTTGCCCAGTTTTCATGCAGCCAACAAAGTATTCAGACCCCTGTTGCCCTTTTCTCGGGCCGATGTCTTGGCTTATGCACAAGCCCACAAGATTGCCCATGTAGAGGACAGCAGCAATGCGGAAAAAAAATATACCCGCAACCAGATTCGCTTGGAACTGATGCCCTGCTTGGAAAAAATTTTTCCCACTGTTCGCCAAAACCTTTTGGAGAACCAAAAACGCTTTGACCAACAGTTCAAAATGTATCAATGGGCCGTGGCCCAAAAATTAACCCAGTTGTTGCAAGTGCGCGACAATGGACAAACTGAAATTCCATTGGCCCAGTGGCGGGCTTTGCAGCCCTTGGAATCCTATACTTGGGAAATCATCAAGCCTTTTGGTTTTTCAGCCAAACAAGTGGCCGAGTGCATCAAGTTATTGGCCGCGCATCCCGGGGCACAGTTGTCATCGGCCACCCATCAACTTTGCAAAATCAAAAACTGGATGGTCTTCTCGCCCCTGACAAAACCAGAACCCAGTAGGTTGATGGAAGGTCCCGTTGGAAGCCTCAGTTGGGGCGACCAAAGTTTGACTTGGGAAAGGATTGATTTGCCCCAGCAAGGCCTCTTGCCGCCACCAGACAGAGAATGGTTAAACGCAGACCTGCTTGCTTTTCCCTTGGTTTTGCGCAACTGGCGCCCAGGCGATTATTGTTATCCTTTGGGCCTCAATAAAAAAAAGAAAATTGCCAAGCTCTTGGGCGAATACAAAATTGACGCCCTCACGCGCAGCCAAGTAAAAGTCATTGAATGCGGTACTAAAATTGTAGCTGTCTTGGGTTGCCGCATTGACCACCGGTTCAGGTGTTTGCCCCAGACCCAAAAAGTGTTGGAAATCAAATTTAGCGGAACCACGCATAGTTCCTTACCGCTTCCCAAAAAGAAGACAGCAAAGGATAATCGCTCATGAAGCTGGTGGTGATGGCCAAAAAGACCACCCCATACATGGCGCCCCAGATATGGGCAGAGTGGTTGATATTGCCTTGGCCTCTTTTGGCCAGGTAATAACTGACGCCCAAGTACAAAGGCCCAAACAAAAATCCAGGAATGAAAAAGGGAATGGGGAAAATGCCCATGCCCATGGTGGGCTGCAACAAAATGCCGGCAAAAACAATGGCCGATACCGCGCCCGAAGCCCCCAAACTGTTGTAACGAAAATCATCTTTGTGTTGAAAATAACTGGGCACCATGCTGACCCCAATGGCAGAGAGGTAAAGCAACACATACAAGAAGCCTGCTTTATCTCCAAAGAGTTGACCAAAAGCGGGTTCTACCATTTTGCCAAAAAGGTAAAACGCATACATGTTAAAAACCAAGTGAAACAAGTCGGCGTGTACAAAACCACAACTGATCCAACGGTAATGTTCTCCCCTGGACAAAGCCGGTGGGTGAAAAATAAGTTTCTCAATGATGTTGGCATTGTTGAAAGCCAAAAAAGAAACCAATGCCGTCAAACCCAATAAAACAAAAGTCATGGTGATCATGCGTGGTGATACTTTTCGTTGCGTAAAATGGTACAAGCCCGGTACACTTGTTCGGCCAAGATCAAGCGCACCAACATGTGGGGGAAAACCAATGCAGAGAGGGACCAAACCAATTGAGCCCTTTGGCGGATGGCTGCATCTACCCCAAAAGCGCCGCCAATCAAAAAAACAATTTGCCGACAACTTTGGTTGGCTTGTTGGTGAATAAAATCGGCCAGTCCAGGGGAAGACAACATCTTGCCTGTCTCGTCCAACAAAACCAAACAATCGTCTTTTCCCAATTGTGACAGAACCAATTCGGCTTCAGCTGCTTTTAGTGCAGGAGCTGTCATGCTGCCTGCTTGTTTGGGGGGTGCAATGATTTTCCAATCACATTTGTAGTAATGGCCAATGCGTTCGGTAAAATCGGTGGTGCCCGTTTTTACATAAGATTCATGTGGTTTTCCCACCGACCAAAAGGCCAATTTCATGGCTTAAAAATAGGGAAATGGCTTTACCTTCATCCAAAGTATTTGATATGCGGATGGTCAGGATGGGTGGGATCTTGTTTGCCTTGTTGTGTGCTGTTCAATTGGATGCCCAAGACTTGGATTCCATGGTGTCGGTCTATGCATCGGCCCTCCCCAAAGAAAAAATTCATGTACATTTTGATCGGCCCCAATACAACCGCGGCGATACCGTTTGGTACAAAGTGTATTTGTTGGTAGAAGGGTTGCCCAGCCCTTTGAGCAAGAACCTCTATGTTGAATGGTATGATTCGGCGGGCACCCTGCTGACCCAAACCGTTGCCCCTTTGTTTCAATCCACGGCCCATGGTGCTTATCCTTTGCCCAACAACTACACAGGTTCCCATGTACAGTTCCGTGCGTTTACCCGCTGGATGTTGAACGACGACACTGCTTTTTTGTACCGCCGCAACCTGCCCTTGAACAATGGGGTTGTTTCACCCCCCAACGCCAAACCCACCATCAGCAAGACCAGTGTTGCGCTTTTTCCTGAAGGCGGCAGTTTGGTGGTGGGGACCAAGTCCCGGGTGGCTTTCAAAGCCACAGCCCCCTCCGGGCTTCCTGTAAAAATCAGGGGCGTGGTGGTGAACCAAAAAGGCGAGGTCATGGATTCGGTCAAGACCATTCACGATGGCATGGGTAGTTTTTTTCTGTGGGTACAACCCGGAGAAGACTACCGCCTAGATTGGGTAGACAACCAACAACAAAAAGGTTCAACACCCTTGCCCACCGCTTTAAAAGATGGGGTGGTGTTGTCGGTTCGGGCCACCAACGAAAAAGCCATTGTGCAAGTAGAAAGGCCACAGCAAAGCAGCGAAGACAACAAGGTCCTGAGTTTGGTGGTGCACCAAGAGCAACACATATTGTTCAAAGCCGCCATTAAATTGGGCGAACGCATCCAACAACGCGCCGATATTCCCATTGATGAATTGCCATCGGGCATTGTGCATTTTACCCTTTTTGATGCGCAGCAAAGGCCCTTGGCCGAACGGATTATCTTGGTCAACAACCACAACCACGAATTCAATGCCAAGCTGAATCCCATTACCGTCAACTTGGGTAAAAGGGGAAAAAATGCGGTGGAGATTTTGGTGAGTGATACTGCAGTGTCCAATCTTTCCATTGCCGTTACCGATGCTACCGTACCCAATGCATGGGCCCACAGCATTTATTCTGATTTTTTGTTGAGCAACGACATCAAGGGTTATGTGCACCAACCAGCTTATTATTTTACCAGTGATGCCGACAGCATCACGGCGCGTTTGGACTTGGTTTTATTGACCCATGGCTGGCGCCGCTTCAATTGGGACAAACTGAAAAGAGGGGAATCGCCTGTGGTCAAATATGCGCCCGAGACGGCTTACATGTCGTTGAAAGGAAAAGTATTTGGGGCCAAGCCCACGCCCGGCTCGCCCATGCAATTGAATTTTTTCTTGGTCAACAAAGACAGCAGCAAACAGTTTTTCATTACCCCTGTAGACCGAGAAGGTCAGTTTGAAGAGCCAGGTATTTTTTTCTACGATACCGTTAAAGTCTATTATGGCTTCAACGGCAATACCAAAGCAGCCAGTGGTGCCCAAGTAAAACTGGACAATGGGTTGTTGAAAAAAGAACCTGGCTTTACATTGTTGCCTGGTGCTTTACCGCCCATCACTGGCACCATGGACAGTTTGGCCCGTGCGCGATTGAATTATTTTTTAAAAGAACAAGACCGCTTGCGCAAG
>RDYY01000182.1 GCA_004293505.1 Sphingobacteriia bacterium
TCGGCAATTTCACCATCATCGTCCATCACGTATTCACTGATGTCAATGTTGTCGTAGTCCTCTTCACTGCCATCCGGTTCAGCTTCATCAGCTGAACGGTCGCTGAATTCATCTTGTAAATCATCTGCATACTCATCTTCATGGCCTTCCTCACCCTGTTCCAATGCAGGGTTTTCTTCCAATTCTTCTTTGATCCGCTCTTCTAAATTGGCCGTAGGAACCTGCAACAGTTTCATGAGTTGAATCTGTTGGGGAGAAAGTTTTTGAAGCAGTTTCTGTTGCAGCGACTGGCTGAGTGACATGCGGCTGGTCCGGGTTTATGCTTGCGCTTTCAATACAGTTCTAATACATTCAGCCATTTGGCTTCCTTTCTCTTCAATTTGTTCTGGTGTCCACACCAAACTAATGGCAGTGGAAACACAAGTACCCATGATGGCATCAGAAGAACTAAAATCTTGTTCGGACAAACGCAATAAAGCGTTCACTTGATCAGGATGAAGCCTGTTCAGGCTTTGGGCTAATTTCAAGTGGTCCCATTTGCGGATATAATGCCAGTTGTTGGCGAACCAATAAAAATGGCCCGCTAAAATGCCTTTTGCTTTAAAAGCCTCTATGACGGCTTGGGTCAGTTCAGTTGTGGGCAAAAACCAACTCAGGAAACTACAACTGTCTACGCCTCCTGCTGGTACTTCGCGAAAACTGATTTCGGGAATGCTTTCCAAGTGTTTGCGCAAAGCCAGGTTATTGGCTTTTTGGCGCACCAAAAAATCGTCCAACTTGCGAATCTGTGCCAATCCCACCGCAGCATGCAATTCACTGATCCTGAAATTATACCCAATAAAAGGATGCAAATCAGCGCCACGGTCAATGCCCAAATGGTCGTGTCCGTGATCGGTATAACCATCGGCCTTGGTCCAAACTTCTTTGTTGTTGGTCATGACCACACCCCCTTCTGCACAGGTTATCATCTTCACAAAGTCAAAAGAGAAAGTGCCTGCATGTCCTATGGCACCCAAATGCTTTCCTTTATAGGTTCCCCCAATGCTTTGGCAAGCATCTTCCAACAAAAACAAGCCATGGGCAGTTGCTAAATCCATGAGGGCATCCAAATTGGCCATGCTGCCACACATGTGGACAGGCATGATACATTTGGTTTTGGGGCCGATGGCTTTTGCCACAGCTTGGGGATCCAAAGTCAAGGTCTTGTCCACGTCTACCAACACAGGAATGGCGCCCACGCTCAAGACCGCTTCAAAACTGGCCACGAAAGTAAAAGCAGGCATGATGACTTCATCACCCTGGCCAATGCCCAAAGCTGCCAATGCGGTGGTCAAAGCCGCCGTACCACTGGAAGTCAAATGCGCATGCTGCACACCAAATCTTTCTTGGATGGCCGCCTCCAATTCTTTCGCCTTCCACTGACCCTTGCGGGGTCCATCAAAACCATAGCGCATGAGGATACCGGTCTCCAGCACCTCATTGACTTCTTTTCTTTCTTCTGCACCAAACAGTTCAAAACCAGGCATATCGTAAAATTTTTAAAAGAATTTTAGTAGTCTACCAAAGCGCAAAGATAACCCAAATTGTAGCAAGCGTGTTACCTTTGGTCCATGAAGCCCATCTTGTTTTATTGTTACGATGCCTATTGTGGCTGGTGTTATGGATTCAGCCCCGTCATCAAGGCCCTTTCCGAGAAATATCCCGGCCTGCAAATCGAAGTCCTCTCTGGCGGCATGGTGACCCCTGAAAAGCCTGTACACGTTGGGGCCACCGCACAATATATATTGGGTGCTTATCCCCGGGTAGAAGAATTAACAGGGGTCAAATTTGGCCAGGACTACCTCTGGCACTTAGAAAACCCAGACAAAAGTGACTGGTA
>RDYY01000183.1 GCA_004293505.1 Sphingobacteriia bacterium
AATGATGTCGGCACCCGCTTCTAAGTATTGGAGGTGGATGTTTTGAATGATTTCTGGTTGGGTGATGCACAACAGGTCATTGTTGCCTTTTACATCACAATGCCAATCCTTGAAACGCTCACCCCGGTAATCTCCTTCGGTGAGTTTGTGTCGCTGGATCATGGTGCCCATGGCACCATCAATGATCAGGATTCGTTCTTGTAAAGCATCTTGTATTTTCATGCCATTGGTTCTGGGTCATTGACCGTTATAAAAGGAACCAATAAACGCAGGGGAGGGCCGCAGCCGTTTATTAGTTCTAAAGACATCCCTCTGGGGAGACGCAGGTTGAACAATAAACAAATCCGCCTGCGTGGCGCAAAGATAGGCCCCAAGCCTCTCTTGACAAAATTAGATTGGTTTTGTTTTGCCTTATTGGAGGGGGCAATTTACCGTAGCAGTGACTTTATCGGTCACGGCGGAAGCATCAATTTTGTAGTCCTTCATCAACAAAGGGAATTGTGCATTCAGGGTAATCTTTCCTCCTTTGACCGTAATACTGCCCGGAACAGTGATCTCTTTGCTGACCCCATGGAGGGTCATTTTGCCCTTGGCACTTACTTTGTACACCCCATCTTTGGCCAGGTTTACGCTGGCCATGTTGGTGATTTTGCCCTTGAATTCGGAGCGGGGAAACATGTTGCTTTGCAAATATTCTTCGTTGAAGCCTTTTTGCATCTCAGCATATTTGAATTTAAACCCAATGATGAGGACCATGAAAGTCAAATCGCCCCCATCGGTTAAGCGACAGACTACCTCGTTGTTGTCGGCTTTTACATCGTCGTCACTGCCAGCTTGGAAACTAATTTTCCCGTTTCGGGTGCCATAGGTTTTCTGTGCTTGTACCAAATTGCAAAGGACAACTAGGGCAAAGAGTAAAATGATTTTTTTCATGGTCTTGGGTTAAAAAAAGTGAAAGGAGGATCAGGGATTTGGGAGGATCAAGGTTTTGTAGCCGAGATCAATACTCCCGCATTGATGACCACATTGGCTTCAGGGATATAACCCGTGCAGATGCCCTTGAATGCTATGTTGTCGCCTGCTTTGAGTGTACCCGGATTTTCTTTGAAAGTGCAATTGACCACTACCAAGGGATCATTTGTTTTAAAATTGATCACTACTTGTTGGTCTTGGTTGGTGCTGATGTCCAATACCTCGCCACTCACTTGCACAGCTTTGTCTAAATACAAGGCATTGGCTTTGTTTTCATCGGCTTTGAAGGCATCGTAGAGGGCTTGTGCGGTAAGGGTAACAGCCGTTTCCGTGGTCACGTCGCGGTGGGGTTTGGTAAAGATGCGGTAGACCACTATCCCTCCCGTTAACACAGCAGCCAGGGTCAACCAAAGCAGCCATCGAAGTCCTTTTCTTTTCATTACAGTCATTTAAACGATTGAAAAATAGATTGGTTCATTGTTTCACGTATTGACCAACCGGCAAGCGGTTGGCAATGCTGCGGGCAAGGGTCATTTCATCGGCATATTCCAACTCGCCCCCAAATGCAATGCCCCTGGCAATGGTGGTGATGCGCAAGGGTAGGTCGGCCAACTTTTTTTGGATGAAATAAATGGTGGTATCACCTTGGATGGTGGGATTGAGGGCAAAGACCAATTCCGTGACTTGCTCAGTTTTGACCCTGTGTACCAAGGTTTCAATTTGCAATTGGTCGGGACCAACTCCGTCTAGTGGGGCAATAACGCCTCCCAAAACATGGTAAGTACCGTTGAATTGTTGGGTTGATTCAATGGCAATCACATCCCTGATGTTCTCCACCACACAAACCAAATGTTGTTGGCGATTGACATTGCTACAAATGGAACAAATGTCTCCATCACTGATGTT
>RDYY01000184.1 GCA_004293505.1 Sphingobacteriia bacterium
ATGCCCGTGATGCCTATTTTTTTGGCTTCAATGCAGAGTTGGTCTAGGCTGAGGTCAGAAAAAGTCCAGCGACAAACCGAGTGGTTGATGCTGTTGGCAGCAGCTGCTGCTCCTTGAGCATGGTCTGAAGTGATTTTATTGCCCTTGGGTGCACTCTTGTCTTTTGCCCATGCCCCGGGCTGCAAAGGAGCCACGGCCATGGCGGCCGTTCCGACCGCCAAATTTTTGAGCAGGGTTCTGCGATTCGACTTCACGTGACAAGGTTAGGGACTAAATATATTTAATTTTCAATTACTTTTAGAAGCCTTTCGGTAAATAGACCTTGTGTTGTTCCCAACAGGCTTTTTTCAAAACAAAACCTTCAACAACAAACCATACAATGCCAAGAAAACTCAGAATGGGCATGGTCGGCGGCGGCAAAGACGCTTTCATTGGTGCCATCCACCGCCTGGCTGCCTTCATGGACGGACAGATTGAACTGGTCTGTGGCGCGCTCTCCATCAACCCAGAAGTGGCCAAAGCTTCGGGCGAAGAACTTTACTTGCCAGCTGCCAGAACCTATTTGACCTTTGATGAAATGATCAGCAAAGAAGCCGCGCTGCCTGCCGATCAACGCATGGATTTTGTGACCATTGTGACCCCCAATTTTGCGCACTTTGCGCCCGCCATGATGGCGTTGGACAATGGTTTTCATGTGGTGATTGAAAAGCCCATTGCTTTTACACTGGACGAAGCCAAACAACTGAAAGCCAAACTGGACCAGACCGGTTTGCTCTTGTGCCTGACCCATACTTATTCTGGTTATCCCATGGTCAAGCAAGCCAGGGCCATGGTGGCCGATGGGGTTTTGGGTCGCATCAAAAAAGTGTGGGTAGAATACCCCCAAGGTTGGTTGAGCCGATTGAGCGAACGCGAAGGCAATGCCCAAGCCGCTTGGCGCACCGATCCCAAAAAATCAGGCAAGAGTGGCAGCATGGGCGACATTGGCACCCATGCCGCGCATTTGGCCGAATACGTGAGTGGTGCCAAGATCACCAAGCTCTGCGCCGATTTGAACACTTTGGTAGAGGGCCGCATGTTGGACGACGATGGCAGTGTGCTCTTGCATTTTGACAATGGAGCCGCAGGTGTTTTGATGGCTTCTCAAGTAGCAGCCGGCGAAGAAAATGCCCTGAAACTGCGCATCTATGGCGAAAAAGGTGGATTGGAATGGGCCCAGATGGAACCCAATACTTTGTTGGTCAAATGGCTGGATGCCCCTGCCCAAATTTTACGGGCCGGCAGCAATTATGGGGACAGGTTGTCTTCTTATGCCACCCAAAATTGCCGGACCCCGGGTGGTCACCCCGAAGGATATTTGGAAGCATTTGCCAATATCTACCGCAATTTTACCCGCACCCTGCAAGCCCGCTTGGATGGGGTTAGCCCCAGCAAAGAGTCGCTGGATTTTCCCGGTGTGGAAGACGGGATCCGCGGCATGGCTTTCATTGACAATGTAGTGGCTTCAGCTGCTTCGGACAAGAAGTGGACCGAATATAAAATCTAAGACATGACCAATATCAAAGGACCGGGCATTTTTTTGGCCCAGTTCATGGGCGACCAAGCCCCTTTTAACAGCTTAGAAGGCATTTGCCGATGGGCAGCTGCTTTGGGTTTTGTGGGGGTGCAAATTCCCACTTGGGAAAGCCGATTGATTGACTTGCAACAATGTGCCGAGAGCCAAACCTATGCCGATGAATTGAAAGGCAAGGTAAAAGCCTGCGGATTGGAGATCACCGAACTCAGCACCCATTTGCAGGGGCAACTGGTGGCCGTGAACCCCGCTTATGACGCTTTGTTTGATGGCTTTGCGCCAGATGCGGTAAAGAACAATCCCAA
>RDYY01000185.1 GCA_004293505.1 Sphingobacteriia bacterium
TGTGCCAGAAAACAGCCCGCAAAAAAGGTATGTGGCGCAGCAAGACCAAGGCCCTTATTTTTTGAGGCCTATTTCACGCAATCTTTCGTCCAAGTATTCGCCGGCAGTGGCATCGGGATAGGCTTTGGGCCGATCCGCAGTAATGCAACTCTCCAAACAAGCCAAACTCATTTCGCTGCGGGGGTGCAGGAAAAAAGGCATGGAAAAGCGACTGGTGTGCCAAAGCGAACGATCGGGGTTTACTACACGATGGGTGGTGCTGCGCAATTTGTTGTTGGTCAAGCGCTGCAACATGTCGCCCACATTGACCACAATTTGCTCGGGCAAAGATGTCACGTTTACCCATTCTCCCTGTTTGGTCAGGATTTGCAAGCCATCGGCCGAAGCGCCTACCAAGAGGGTGATGAGGTTGATGTCTTCGTGTTGTTCTGCCCGTATGGCGCTTTTGGGTTCTTGGGTAATGGGGGGATAATGGATGCAGCGCAAAATAGAATTGCCGTTGTGGATGTGGGCATCAAAATAATGTTCGTCCAATCCCAAGTACAAAGCTATGGCCTGCAAGAGGGATCGGCCACTGGCTTCAAAAGCCCGGTAAGCTTGGGCCAGGGTAGGATTAAAAGCTTCAATTTGTTCTACTTGTACATTGTCGGGGTATTCCGCAGCAATGGGGTCATTGTCTGCTACCATTTGTCCGAATTGAAAAAACTCTTTTAAATCAGGTGCTTCACTCCCCTTGGCATGTTCTCGACCAAAACTGGTATAGCCCCTTTGTCCGGCCAATCCTGGAATTTCATATTTGTTTTTTTGTTCCAAGGGCAGGGCAAAAAAGCGCTGCACGTGTTCGTACTGGCGTGCAATCAAATCATCGGGCACGCCATGGTTTTTAACGGCAACAAATCCTACTTCTTCGTAGGCTTTGCCCAGGGCTTCTACAAAAGCAATTTTATCGGCTGCACTGCCTTGGGTAAATTGGGCAAGGTCAACAACAGGAATGGCCATGGCAATTGTTTTAGGTTGGAAAAAGATAAGCAAAAATACAATACTTTGGAGCATGCAAGTGCTCAAAACCCCTCGCCGTGTGGGCGCCATTGTCTTGGTTTGTTTTGTGCTGGTGGCCTGTAAAAGCGCACAACAAAACACCAGCACAACTCCCGCCCCCACCAGTGTTGCAACCCTTTTACCTTACCAAGACCTGGCTTTGTGGGCAGCCCATCCCTACAAATGGGATCCAGCAGACAGTGTTCCCGAACCCCTGCGTGCCGCTCACCGCTTGGATTCCAGCATTGATGTATTTTTTTTACACCCCACCACTTATACCGACAAAGGTTTTCCTTTGGGACCCAATGGGCCCGTTGACAATGCGGCCTTGAACGAGAAAACGGACAACAGTACCATCTTAAAACAAGCCAGCATTTTCAATGCAGCGGGAAGGGTTTTTGCACCCCGTTACCGACAAGCCAATTATTTTCAATACTTGCCCACCAATGCCCAAGAATTGGCCACCGCCCAACAAGCATTTGAATTGGCTTATGCCGATATCAGGGAAGCATTTGTGTATTATTTAAAACATTGGAACAAGGGCCGGCCCATCATCCTTGCCGCACACAGCCAAGGCAGTACCCATGGCCAACGCTTGTTGAAAGAGTTTTTTGACACCACGGTTTTGCGCAACCGTTTGGTGGTGGCTTATTTGGTGGGCATGCCTATCAACCCCAATCAGTACCAAGCACTCAAGCCTTGTCTATCACCTTTTCAAACCGGCTGCATCACCAGTTGGCGCACTTACCGAGAAGGCACGCTGCCCGCCAGTGTGCAACAAGAAAAAGCTCCCATCATAGTGACCAATCCCCTTACTTGGGACAGCCAAAAG
>RDYY01000058.1 GCA_004293505.1 Sphingobacteriia bacterium
TGGCGCTTATCGGGCATATTTGTTTATGGTACAGGCGCTGCCCTTTCTGTTCCACAGCGGTTTTATTTCATCAGCGGCGTCTTGACCCAGCAATACAGCAACATCAATGATTACCGCATGGCGGCCTATCACCGGGCCGATTTGGCAGCAACCTATACCCCCAACAGCAATCCCAATAAAAAATGGAAGAGCCAATGGGTCTTTAGCATGTACAATGTCTACAGCCGCCAAAATCCTTATTTTATTTATTTTGACCAAGAAGGTGCAGCCGCCCAAGGCAATCTAAAAGTGAGTGCCCGTCAAGTTTCCTTGTTCCCTGTTATTCCTTCGGTTACTTGGAACCTGTCCTTTATTTCCCGGTAAATTCTATGCGTACTTTGGCATTCCTTTTTTCATTGGAGGCCAAGAATACTTCATATCTTTTCTTGCCAGCGGTCACCACCATGAGGGCGGTATTGGGCGCTATTTCACCCAGGTTTTCTGCCACTACTACCAGGTCGTGAAACCTTTCTGTTGCATTGGCTTGGATTTTTACCGTGAGGGGAGAATAAGACAATCGGCCATTGCGGATCACCAATTCGTTGTTGTGGTAAACAGAAATGGAATCGTTGTCGATGGTGCCATTGTCGTACAACTCAATGAGAATATTGGGGTCTTCCACTTCTAATGTGCGCACCAAATTATTTTCTCTTTCGCGCAAGACAGGCGGCAGCGGTGGCATTTTTTTGGTGGGGGTATTGGATATGGTTGTCTCTGGTTGTCTTTCTTGATTAGGGGCTGGGGGAAGGGCAACTGGGCCAGTAGTTGGGGCAACAGCTGGAGGGGTTTTGCTCTCAGTTTCTGGTTTGGTTTTGGGCGTTGCCAGCACGGGTGTTTTTGGTAAAGGGGTTGTGGTTTTTGCTTTGGCTGTAGCAGGGGCAACAGCAGAATTGGCTTTGGGGGCAGGAACAGGTTTTGGAACAGGCTTTGTAGCGGACGCTGTGGAAGGTGCTGGTTTGGTTTGGGGCAAAGGGTTTGGCCCGATGGGTTTTGGGGATTGGGCCGATGGGGAAGCTGCTGATCCTGGTTTGGGGTTGGACTTTTTATCGGCCAATAAGGGAGCAGCTGAGGGAGCAGGTGTTGTTTTGGTTTTTTTGGCAGAATCAGTTTCAGTTGAATGTTTCAAAAAGGATTCCGTTTCAAAATCCGAAACAGGCACTTTTTCCAAATACACTTTGCCGCTGCCACAGTCGCCCTTGTCCCGGATGTTTTGCGAAATAAATGTTCCCTGTAAGACTTCTAATTTGCCCATTTTGCTGTAATCCAAATAACAAGTCATCAAGCAAGGTTCACTCTTGTCACCCACTTTTAGGTCAAGCATTTCGGTTTCTTTCAACAACAAGGTTTTGGACCCAGTGTTGTAAATGCCTTGGGCTTTTGCCTTGCCATAAAACACCGTGGTTTTGTAGGAAAAAGTGACACCCTTCATGGCTTTATTGGGTGATTGCAAGATTTGGATTTCGTATTTGTAAACTTCTTGTTGAACTTGATCGCGGTAAATGCCTGCACTGGAGCTAAAATAGCCACGCCAAATCCCGGTCAATGATTGACCAGAAACGGACAAGATACCCAAACAAAACATCATCAACAGCGTACTCCGCTTCATGCTGCAAAACTAGGTGCCGACGGGGCCGGACATTTGATAAAAAAGCGTTAAGGTTTAGAATCTGAAGGCGATTTGTTACCTTTGCGGCTCAATAATACTAGATTTTCAGCCAATGATCAATATTCAGTTTCCCGATGGTGCGGTCCGGTCATATGCAGCGGGAACCACCCCATTTGATATTGCCGTTTCCATCAGCCAAGGCCTGGCCAAAAAAGTTTTGGTGGCCCAAGTAAATGAAGAGACAGTAGACCTCAATACGCCCCTTACTGCCGATGCCCGTTTGCGTTTTTTGACTTGGGACGATGAAACCGGAAAAAATACCTTTTGGCATTCCACTGCTCACCTCATGGCAGAAGCTGTTGAATCCTTGTACCCCGGTGTCAAATTCTGGGTAGGCCCTGCTTTGGACAAAGGCTTTTACTATGACATGGATTTGGGCGACCGCAAAATGACAGAAGAAGACCTCTTGGCCTTGGAAAAGAAAATGAATGAATTGGCCAAGCAACAAAATCCTTTTCAGCGGGCCATGAAATCCAAGGCAGAAGCTTTGGCTTATTTTGCCGACAAGGGCGATGAATACAAATTAGACTTGCTACAAAACCTGGCAGACGGCACCATTAGTTTTTATACCCAAGGCGGATTCACCGACTTGTGCCGAGGCCCCCACATACCCCATACGGGTCACATCAAAGCCATCAAGCTGACCAATATTGCTGGGGCTTATTGGAAGGGCGATGAAAAAAACAAAATGCTGACCCGACTCTATGGCATCAGCTTCCCCAACCAAAAAGAGTTGGACGAGTATTTGGTTTTTTTAGAAGAAGCCAAGAAACGTGACCACCGAAAACTGGGCAAGGAATTGGGCATTTATACCATGAACGACGACATTGGCCAAGGGCTGATTTTGTGGATGCCCAATGGTACCGTGGTGATTGAAGAATTGGAAAAACTGGCCAAGGAAACCGAAAACGCAGCGGGCTACAAGCGCGTGGTCACCCCCCACATTGCCAAAGAAAACCTTTACTTGACCAGTGGACACCTGCCTTATTATGCCGACAGCATGTATCCTCCCATGGAAATGGACGGGGAGAAATACTACCTCAAAGCCATGAACTGTCCGCACCACCACAAAATTTTTGACGCGGAGCCCAAGAGTTACCGCGACATGCCTTATCGCATTGCAGAGTATGGTACTTGTTACCGATACGAGCAAAGTGGCGAATTGTTTGGCTTGATGCGGGTGCGCTGTTTGCACATGAACGATGCCCACATTTATTGTACCAAAGAACAATTTCGCGACGAGTTCAAAGCGGTCAATGACATGTACTTGAAGTATTTCAAAATCTTTGGCATTGAGAAATACGTGATGCGATTGAGTTTACACGACCCAGAAAAACTGGGCCAGAAATACGTCAACGAACCCGAACTGTGGTTAGAGACTGAAGAAATGGTGCGCAATGTATTGATCGAAACCGGTGTGCCCTTTGTAGAAGTAAAAGGAGAGGGGGCATTTTATGGTCCCAAGATTGACGTGCAAATTTGGAGCGCCATTGGCCGTGAATTTACTTTGGCCACCAACCAAGTTGATTTTGCGCAACCTCGCCGCTTCAAGCTCAGCTTTACCAATGCCCACAACGAACCCGAAATTCCTTTGATCATTCACCGGGCTCCTTTGGGCACCCACGAGCGCTTCATTGGCTTTTTGTTGGAACACTATGCGGGCAAATTCCCGGTTTGGTTGGCGCCCTTGCAAGTCAAGGTTTTGCCCATCAGCGACAAATTCTTGGACTATGCCAAGCGATTAGAAAGAACCTTGCAAGCTGCGGGGATCCGCGTAGAAATTGACGACCGCCAAGAAAAAATCGGCAAGAAAATTCGCGACACGGAGTTGCAGAAAGTCCCTTACATGTTGGTAGTGGGTGAAAAGGAACAGCAGGAAATGCAGGTTTCTGTTCGCCGCCAAGGCAAGGGAGACTTGGGTGCCATGTCCATTGACCAGTTCAAAGAACAGGTCTGCGCCGAAATTATGGACCGCAAATCACCGGAAACCATTTAATCCAATATCTTTACACCGATTCATCACCAAACCCCTTTTAATGGCATTACCACCCAGAGGTAGATTCAATCCCAGGTTCAACCGGCAGCCCGAGCCGGAACATCGCATCAACGAAAAAATCCGAGTACCCCAAATTCGCTTAGTGGGCGACAATGTCACCGTTGGCATTTACGCCACTTCTGAAGCATTGAAAATTGCCCAAGAGCAAGAACTGGACTTGGTTGAAATCTCTCCCACGGCAGATCCTCCCGTCTGTAAGGTCATTGACTACAAAAAATTTCTCTACGAGAAAAAGCGCAAGGAAAAGGAAATGAAAGCCAATTCCAAGCAAAGCGAGATCAAAGAAATACGGTTTACCCCCAGCACCGACGACCACGATTTTGATTTCAAGGCCAAACACGCCGAGAAATTCTTGAAAGAAGGCAATAAAGTAAAAGCTTATGTACAGTTCAAAGGCCGGGCCATCATGTTCCAAGACAGGGGCCAGCTGCTGTTGCTGAAATTTGCCGAAAGATTGGCCGAAGCAGGGGCTTTGGAATCCATGCCCAAGCTGGAAGGCAAACGGATGTTCGCCATTTTTACCCCTAAAACAGGGAAAAAGAAGTAAAACCAGGGGCTTAGGCCCCTTTTTCTTTGGCTTTTTACGGCATTTACCTTAATTTTGCACTCCATTTCCCGCAAGGCCCAACAAGTTCTCCGTCTGTTCGGAGGCGCCAGCAGGGTGTAATCTTAACAGATTATCGTAATGCCAAAAGTAAAAACCAACTCCAGCGCCAAGAAGCGATTCAAAGTGACCGGCAGTGGAGAGATCAGCTTCCAGAAAGCTTTCAAGCGTCACATCTTGACCAAAAAATCCAAAAAACGCAAACGTGCCCTGAACAAGAAAGGCATTGTTGGATCAACCAACAAAGACTTTGTTCTGCGTCTCTTGCGCTTGAAAGGATAATCTCCCCATTCATTTACCGTTAGCCCCGCTAACAAAAACTCATACAAATGCCACGTTCTAAAAATGCAGTCGCCTCTAGGGCCCGCCGGAAAAAAGTCCTGAACCAGGCCAAAGGATTCTATGGCAAACGCAAAAACGTTTATACCGTTGCCAAAAACATTGTTGAAAAAGGATTGACTTACAGTTATGTAGGCCGCAAACTCAAAAAGCGTGAATACCGCCAATTGTGGATTGCACGTATCAACGCTGCTGTGCGCAACGAAGGATTGACCTACAGCCAATTCATGAACCTCTTGTCTGTAAAGGGTATTGACCTGAACCGCAAAGTCTTGGCCGACTTGGCCATGAACGAACCCGCCAGTTTCAAATCCCTGGTTGATTCTGTCAAATAAGCCTTTTCAAAAAATAACACAAACCGCTCCACTTGGAGCGGTTTTTTTGTGCGCTAATATGCCCACATGAGTTATTTTTACAACCTTAAAACCAATTTGGGATGAACAATACCTACACGTCACTGGTCAACCAGACCTTCCATTTTCCACAAGAAGGATTTGAGGTCAGTGATGAAGGATACCTGGAATTCAATGGCGTTGATTTGAAAAAATTGATTGACAAACATGGCACGCCCTTGAAACTTACTTATTTGCCCAAAATTGGCATGCAGATCAACAAGGCCAAAAACATGTTTGCCCAGGCTTTCAAAAAGCACAAATACGAGGGTCAATATTTTTATTGCTATTGTACCAAGAGCTCACATTTTTCCTTCATTGTTGAAGAAGCCCTCAAGCACAATATCCACTTGGAGACCAGTTTTGCTTACGACTTGGAAATTGTGAACCGCCTTTACCAGCGCCGCAAAATCAACAAAGAGACCTTTATCATTTGCAATGGCTACAAGCAAAAAAGCTACACTTCCCGCATCGCCAAACTCATCAACTCTGGGTTTAAAAACGTGGTCCCCATTTTGGACAACAAAGAAGAATTGGCTGCCTACCGCCGTTCAGTCAAACAACCCTTTGCCTTGGGCATTCGGGTAGCGGCAGAAGAAGAACCTACTTTTCCCTTCTATACTTCTCGCTTGGGCATCCGGGCCAAAGATATTTTGGAATTTTATGTAGACGAGATCGAAGGCTACGAAGACCGCTTTCAATTGAAAATGCTTCACATTTTCCTGAACAAGGGCATCAAGGACGATATTTATTACTGGAGTGAGTTGAACAAGATCATCAACCTCTACTGCCAGCTCAAAAAGATTTGCCCCGAATTGGATTCCATCAACATTGGTGGCGGTTTCCCCATCAAACACTCTTTGGGTTTTGAGTACGACTACCAATTCATGATCAATGAAATTGTAGGCAACATCAAAAAAGCATGCAAGAAAGCCAAAGTGCCCATGCCCAACTTGTACACCGAATTTGGCAGCTACACCGTAGGGGAGAGCATGGCCCATATTTACAGTGTCATTGGCCAAAAAATACAAAACGACCGCGAGTGCTGGTACATGATTGATTCTTCTTTCATCACTACTTTGCCCGATACCTGGGGAATAGGGGAGAAATTTTTGATGTTGCCCGTGAACAAATGGGACAATGAATACCAGCGCGTAGTCTTGGGGGGCATAACTTGTGACAGCCACGACTACTATGATTCCGAAGAACACATCAATGAGGTTTTCTTGCCCAAGCTCACTTCTACCAGCAAAAAAGAAGTAGAGGCCAACAAAGAGTCTTTGTATGTTGGTTTTTTTCATACAGGTGCTTACCAAGACCAAATCAGCGGTTATGGGGGCATCAAGCACTGCTTGATTCCTTCTCCCAAACACGTGATTGTGGAGCACGACAAATCCGGCAAACTCATTGATTGGGTATATGCCAAAGAACAAACGGCCCAAAGCATGTTGAAAATCTTGGGCTATCTATGATGACAACCTATTTTTCACTTCCCAAGCTTTTGCTGGTCTTTTGTGTCGGCTTATTGTTCTGCCTTCCCTTAGCGGCCCAAACTGCGGCCCCAGACAGTTTGGCGAAAGACCAGGCTGCGGTAAAGGATGTGGTGAATGCCCTTTTTGCGGCCATGAAAAATGCTGATACCCTTTCTTTAAAAGCCTGCTTTTCACCCAGCTCCATTTTGCAATCGGTGGCCAGGGACAAGCAAGGAAAAACCTTGGTGCGCCAAGATGGTTTGGCAGCATTCTCTGCCTCTGTTGGGCAACTCAGTCCGGGCCGAGCCGATGAACGCATTCAATTTGCCTCGGTTTTGGTGGATGGCGACTTGGCCACTGTGTGGACCCCTTATCGGTTTTATTTGGATGGAAAATTCAGCCATTGTGGGGCCAATTCATTTCAATTGGTGCGCATAGAGGGGCAATGGAAAATCCAATACCTGATCGATACCCGCCGCCGCAACGGATGTGCCGAATAAGCCATTTTTTTTGGGTAAAGCTGGGTGCTCTTAGCAGCGCCGACTTTTTTGTGCTGCAGTTTAAGAACGCTTACTAAGCGGCTATTCAGTTGAATTGAGTTCTTGCAAGTTTTGCCGAAGGACCGATAAATAGCGCCCGTACAATTTTTTCAAATACCATTTGGTAAAATAGTACATGCCGGCCGAGAACAAACCCAGGTAAAGGACAAGGGCAGCCAATACAATCCAAAGACTAGGCTTGCCCACCCCGACTATTTTATCCAAGGCAGGTATGTTTTCTTGCGTGTAAAAGCTGATCAAAAAAGAAAAAACAACACAAACCGGAATCAAAGCCATGCAGAATTGTAAGTACCGCTTTTGAAAAGTTTCCATCAACAAGAGATAGTCTTTTAATTGTTGCTGCAAGGCAGCTTGCTGTTGTTGCAACGCATTGGTTTGTCGCAACAAGTAAACAAATACCCAGGTATAGGGAATGAACAACAGGGTAAAACTGCCAAAATAAATGCGCAAGGTTTGGTAGGATGAGAAAACCCCAATGGCCAGAAAAGCAGCAATGATCACCACCATCGAGATGATTTCAAAATATATGCTGCGGCGAATCTTGTCCAAAATGTGGTGCGTTTTTTGGCGCAACATGTCTTCTATTTGGGCAGTGGCATAACGGGGCAATGCATGGGCATTGTCTGCTTTCCAAACCGATTTGAAATCTTCTAATTCCATGGCTGTGGTTTATGCATGTGCTAAATAATGGTTGGCTTTTTGGGTAAGTTTGGACTTGATGCGGCTGAGTTTAACGGCCACATGGTTGGCACTGATGCCCAAACATTCCCCTATTTCGGTATGGTTGAAATCTTCTAAATACAGCATGATCAAGGCTTTTTCAATGCTGCCCAAATCTGCTATGGCTTGGTAAAGGGCTTTGCTTTTTTCTTCCAATGCTTCTGTATCTGTTACTTGGGCAAGGTCCATGCCTTCTGTAGAGAAATGAACAGGTCGTTTTTTCTCTTTTCGAAAAAATGTAATGGCCGTGTTCAAGGCTACACGGTACAACCAAGTTGAGAATTTGGCCTCGCCCCTGAACTGGGGAAATGCTTTCCAAGCCTGAAGGGTTATTTCCTGGAACAGGTCTTGGTGATCCGCCGCTTCTTTGGCATACACCCGACACACTTTGTGCACAATGTTTTGGTGTGCTTTGAGTTCAGTGACAAATGTTT
>RDYY01000186.1 GCA_004293505.1 Sphingobacteriia bacterium
ACCCCTTGAATGGCCACAATGTTATTGGCCACCAAATAAGCTTGTAAATCGCCTTCGGCTTGGAGGCGACTGAATTGCTCTTCCAAATTGCGGGCCACCAAGGCCCGGATTTTTACAGAAGCACTTTCCACATCCTTGGGGTGAACCCCATAATTGCCAATGTGCACATTGTTCATCACCAAAACCTGTCCCGTGTAGCTGGGATCAGTAAAGACTTCTTGGTATCCCGTCATGCCTGTATTGAAACAAATTTCACCAGTGGCAGTGCCAATTTTTCCAAAAGCTTGTCCGTGAACAACTTGTCCATCGGCCAAAACCAAGGTAGCGGGAACAAAAGCAGACGTGGGCATGGGTTGGGTTTTCAGGTGCAAAAAAAAGGCAAAGCGAGGAGATAAAACGATTAAGTTTCTCACAAAAAAAAAGCAACACCTAAGTGTTGCTTTTTTAACATCATCTCCCAAACATTATTCAGCAGATTTTTCTTCTGTTGCAGGTGCATCGGCAGCAGGAGTGGCTTCCACTTCAGCTTCAGCAGCTGGAGCCGCTTCGGCTTTCTTGGTGGTGGCGCGGCTGCGACGGGTTTTCTTGGCAGGCTCAGCAGCAGCGTCTACAGATTTTCCGTAAACGTCGTTGAAGTCTACCAATTCAATCATGGCTTTTTCTGCGTTGTCACCAGGACGAATGCCCAGTTTCAAAATGCGGGTATAGCCACCAGGACGAGCCGCAACTTTGGGTCCTACTACAGTGAAGAGTTCTTTCACAGCCGCTTTGTCTTGCAATTCTGCAAACACCAAACGGTGGTTGTGGCTGATTTGGGTAGCCGATTCGTTCTTCTTGGTTTTGGTGATCAAAGGCTCTACATAGGTACGCAGGGCTTTGGCCTTGGCCAAGGTGGTAACGATGCGCTTGTGCACAATCAATTGACTGGCCAAGTTTTGCAAGAGGGCTACGCGGTGGGCTTTTTTACGGCCCAGGTTGTTGATTTTGTCTCCGTGACGCATGACATTTTAGTTTTTCACCACACCGTGTCAGGATTTGTGGTGTTGGTTTCCCGAAAGAAACCGTTAATGAATCCCCGAAGGGTGGTTGTTTAGTTGTCCAAGTTGTCCAGGCCCAATTTGCCCAGGTCCATGCCAAAGCTCAAGCCTCTTTCGGTCAATACCTGCTCGATTTCAGAGAGGGATTTTTGACCAAAGTTGCGGAACTTCATCAGGTCTTCCTGTTCGTATTGTACCAGTTCACTCAAGCTGTTGATTTTGGCTGCTTTCAAGCAATTGAAAGCCCTAACAGAAAGATCTAAATCTTCCAAAGGAGTCTTCAATACTTTGCGCAGTTGCAACACGTGCTCATCTACCACATCTTCTTTCTTGTCTTCTTTGTTGTCGAAAGTGATGTTTTCATCGGTGATGATCATCAGGTGTTGGATCAGGATGCGAGAAGCTTGTTTCACGGCTTCTTCGGGATGGATGGTACCATCGGTGGCCACGTCCAAAACCAGTTTTTCGTAATCGGTTCTTTGTTCTACCCGGTAGTTCTCAATGGCGTATTTCACGTTCTTGATGGGGGTATGGATAGAGTCGATGGCGATATAACCAAAGGCAGCTTCTTTTACCTTGTTCTCTTCAGCAGGAATGTAACCGCGACCGCGCGCAATGTGGATTTCAATGTCCAATTTGGCGGTGGTGTCCATGGTGCAGATAGAGAGTTCAGGGTTCATGACCTGAAAACCTTGGGTGGCTTCTCCAATCATGGCAGCGGTGAAAGCCGTTTTGCCCTTGATGGAGAGGTTGATTTTTTCATGGGTTACTTCATGGTCAACTGATTTTTTGAAACGC